>NZ_JJML01000015.1 GCF_000775285.1 Neosynechococcus sphagnicola sy1
ACTCGCTCAGTTTCTTTCTCAGGGGGATGCAGTGTTTTTTTAAGGGTCAAGTTCAGCTTCTGAAGCATCCGAAACATTGTCGTTATGCTGACTCGAACCCCAACTGCTTCGTCTAACAGATCACACAGTTCGCTCAAGGTGGCATCATTATTTGTCTCAACTAAGCCACTCAACACAGCCAGATGCTCAGCACTGAGTTTGCTCGGGGGTTTGTTCTGTTCGCTGCTTCGGACGGATAGTCCCGGTCTCTCGATATTGCTTCGTTAGTTTGCGTACAAAGCTGTATGCTACATGAAACTGTTCGGCTAGCTTGCGTTGAGAGGTCTTCCCGTCTATGTATCTCTCAACTATTTTTCTCCGCAAGTCTTCAGAATATGGGCGCACGTTTATCTAGATTAACAGTGGATTCCTATATCTTACCTCGCCAGCCCTACTAGGCTGAAAAACGCTATATACATTTCAAACAGCTGCTGCATCTGGCTAGAATTATTCCAGCCCCCCTGGTTTACGCCGATGCCAACCTATCCCGGAATTTCTAGTGACGCCTTCCGCCATCCCCTGGATCAGCAGGCGGAAGCAGCCCTTCGCAGTGTGCCTGGATTTGACTTGGTAGCCCGTAAGTTTGTGGAGTTTGTCTATGAGCGCCCCCAGTTGGTCTATCTCATGGGCAACAGTGTGCAGGTGGGGCCTCGTCAATATTCCAGCCTCTATCAATTATTCCGGGAGTGTGTGCGCGACCTTGACCTAACACCAGAACCGAGCCTGTTTGTTGTCCAGAATCAACAAGCCAACAGTTATGCCATCGGCCAAGAACAGCCCTGTATCGTCCTCAACTCCGGACTGCTGGATTTATTAGCCGCCCCAGAGCTCCGAGCTGTCCTTGCCCATGAGCTGGGGCATATCAAATGTGGTCATACCACTCTGATTCAAATGGCAACCTGGATCATGGGAGCTGCTTCCTTTGTGAGTGAGATCACGCTGGGGCTGGGTAACCTGGTGACAAGTGGCCTGATTCTGGCCTTTTACGAATGGCGACGCAAAGCAGAACTATCGTCGGATCGAGCGGCTTTACTGGTAACTGATGATCTAGAGACGGTGCTGCGATCGCTGATGCAAGTAGCGGGGGGCAGCCTCCAATATGCTCATGAATGTAGCTTAGAAGCCTTCATCCAGCAGTCAGAACGCTATCAAGCCCTGGATCAGAATGGACTGAACCAGGTTTACAAGTTTCTGCTTTACAGCGATCTGCATAATGATATGTTGAGCCACCCCTTCCCCGTGGAACGGATTCAATATTTGCAAGCGTGGGCTGCTTCATCAGCCTACGCCCAGATTCGTCAGGGGCATTATCAGCGGGTGAGCGACACAGGGGCTGTAGAGACAACGGCCACCGAAACAGCAGCGACGACCCATGAAGCCGAAATCCTGCGGCGTCAAATCCAAGACCTCCAATCCGAAATTGACCGCATCAAATCTCCCAAATCGCCCTGACCCTCAATTCCCCCTCAAACAGGGAGATGGTGCAATGCCTTTGCAACTTCGCGAGCGGATGTGTAGCGCTGATCCGCTTGGGGATGGGTCAGCGTCCGAATCAGAGTTGCCATTTCTGAGGAAATCCCCGGCACATCTTCCACCGTCAAACGAAAGTCTTGCTCAGAGAACTTATAAAAAAACCCGAGGCTCCTGCCCCGTCAATAGGTAGACAAGCGTTGGTCCCAGGGAGTAAAGATCGGAGGCTGGAATTGGATGCCCTTCCTGTTGCTCGGGGGCAGTGTAGGCAGGTAATCCGATCTGTGTACCGCTCTCCGTCAGGGTGCTGGCTGCTTTCAGCCCCACCAGACTAATTTCCCAGTTGCCGTGCGGTGTGGAACGACGGATCAGGTTACTGGGTTTGATGTCTTGATGCAGTACCGACGGTACTTTCTGATGAAGGTAGTGCAGCACCTCACAGACTTGCAACATCCAGGCGATCGCCTGGGACTGGGACAGTACTCCTTGATGGCTAATATACTGGCTCAAATCCTGCCCATAGACCATCTCTCGCACTAAATAGGGTCGACCCTCTAGCCAGAAAAAATCGATCAGACGGGGCAGTCCCGGATGACGCAGTTGGTGGAGGATTTTGGCCTCCTGTTCCAGAAATGTCCGCGCCTCAGCATGGGAAACCCAATCACTGTTCAGGGTTTTAATCACCAAACTACGGCCATCACGCCACGCCAGGTAGGTAATACTCGTATTGCCCTGAAACAGGGTTTTGATCACCTGGTAACGACCCATGACCTGCTGGACTTGCATGGGTTGACCACAGTCTAAGCAAAAGCAGAACACTTCGCTCGGGCGGGGATGACTACAGGGCAAGGGGGTGGCCGTTGGCAATACCCGACGGGGTGGCAGTGCCTCTGCCAGAGCTGTCCCAGTTTTACTGGTGTTATTTGAAGGCAGGGGGGCAGCAACACCCGTCTCTGGAGGCGTATCCCCCGTTCCAAAGGGCAGCGGGTCAGCAGCAATGGCACCTACCCGATTCACCTGCTGACTCTCTGGTGCTGAGACCCCGACAGCCGACGCCACCTGAGATTTGGGATCGGGAACAACGCTGTGTGGTTCCGGTGTCATACCTCCGGGGCTGGGTTCTGGTGCCAGGGTGGCAGAATTTGCCCCAGATTCATGAGCCCCCCTTCAGCTCTGCACCCAAGCCGAGGGACACCTGGATGCTGGGTCCGGAGCGTGCTAACCGGAAGATAGCTCCCTCAACGGCGGGGATGCGATTAATCCGTTCTCCATCCAGGTAGGTACCATTGGCTCCTAAGTTCACAACTTCCCAGAGCGAATCGGTGCGTTGCAGTTGGACGTGGTGGCGAGAGACAACGGCACTGTAGAGAACGACATGATTATCTGTCGAGCGCCCAATACGAATAACGGACTCATGCTCAAAGGTCCAGCTCTGAACAGGGGTGTTTTTGAGCGGATGCAACAGGGTTAATGTAATCACTGGAACCGCGCCATATAAGTGCAAGTAGAGTTGGCAATCGTAAACTAAGAAACCTGAAACAAAAAGGTAACAAGGTCACCTTTTCCCAAGCTAATGCGATCCCCGGGACGAAGGCGGTGGCGATTACCAGAGGGGAGAGGAATGTTGTTAATGTAGGTACCGTTCGCACTCCCGACATCTTCTATATAGTATGTATCACCCTCATAGCGAATATCCGCATGTATCCGCGAAACAACATCCGAGTGGGCAAAGCCAGCAACGTCAATATCCGGCGGGACTCGGTCATTGGGTTTACCAATGTGAATAACCGTGAGGTGCGGGGGAATATCTAGGGTGGTATTGGTTTGTACATGTAAAAGTCGTGCAGATTGAAGCTGGAGCTGGGTTTTCAGTTCCGGATTTAGGGGCAATGGCTCCTGCTCCGGGGTTGCTGGTGGAGGAATCGCAGCAACTGCTGATAATTCCTCCTCTGGGGATTCCAGATCGGGAAGCGCCAGGACGAGGGGATCGGGAAGCACCAACGGCTCAGGAACCACGGACTCAGCGGCCTGTAGATCGGGAAAGACCCCTGGGAAAGAAGCCAGGGTGGGAGGCACTTGTACTCCCGCACTGTTCGGGGTTGACATTGGTGTTTGTGCTAGGAGATTAAAGCCGCACTGACCACAGAAATTGGCATCAATTTGAACAATAGCTCCACAGTTAGGGCAGAGCGCTGTCACAGGCAGCGGTGTGTAACAGGCTTCACACTGCACGGCTCCGGGCGGATTTGGGTGATTGCAATTGGGGCAGACAATCATGAGCGTTTCCCTGATTTGGCAATAATCATAGATGAGAATGATTTATCACCCAAAGATCTTGATGGTTTGATCAAATTTGAGTCAAGCAATCGGTTGCTAGGCTCCTTCTAGTCCTTGGGCAGCTGCTTGATCCAGCAGCCATCTGAGTTCACCCCTCGGCTGAATCAGGCGTGAGGGATAATCTGTTTCACTGTCAATGGGGGCAAAGACATGCCTGAGTGCCTGTTGCTTCCCAGCCCCAGCAGCCATAAACAGCACACAGCGGGCTTGGTTGATCAGGGGAACGGTGAAGGTAAGACGGGGTTGCCCATCTTTGTAACCCACCGTAATCAGGCGATCGCGCACCTCTAAAGCTTGCGTATGGGGAAACAGCGAGGCTGTGTGTCCATCTTCTCCCATTCCCAACAGCACTAAATCTAGGGTGGGCAGCTCACCCGGTGCCACAGCAAAGAAGGCTTGGAGGGTGGCTTCGTAGGCACTGGCGTCCCCCTCAGGGTTCACCGCCAAGGTGGGCATGGGAAAAACGTTGCGGGATGGAATTGCTATCTGATCGAGCCAGACGTGCCGTGTCATGCCCTGATTACTGTCAGGATGATCCGGGGGAACATAGCGCTCATCCCCCCAAAAGAGATAGAGCTTCTCCCAGGGTAAGTCCTGGGTCGCGATCGCTCGATAAAGGGCTTTCGGGGTACTGCCCCCCGAGAGGGCCAGGGTAAAACGTCCGCGCTCAGCGATCGCAGCGTGGAACTGCGTGAGCACGATGTCCAAGGCTCTCACCCAGAGAGCCGTCCCATCGGGCACAACTTCAACAATTCGATTCATAACATTCCGATCAAGGGCAGATAGATCAGCGAGATTACGCAGCCATCACCAAGGTAAGGTCATCGGTAATTGTCAGCATAGAACTCCCACTGGAGGGAACTCAAGTTTTTTCTACAGAACTTTCTACAGAACTCAATCCAGGATTCCCCGATTGTCTCTGGGATCTAGCACTTTTGCGGAGGATGATTTCAGTCCTTCGTTCAGTAATGTAACCTGTTCTACGGGACGTTAAACACCGAATCTATGAGCGTTGACTACGATTTGGTTGTCATCGGCAACACGTCAGCTGGACGCTATGCTGCTGAGACCGCCGCCCACCTGCAAGCCCGGGTTGCCCTCGTGGAACAAGTATCCAATGCAACGGCAGATCCTCCCATGGGGATGGAAGTTCTCTGGCCATGGATTCTGTCCCAGCGGGTTGCCCAACAGGATATCCGCTCGTCCTTGGAAATAGCGGGGGTCGATGTCGTGGCGGGGGCAGGGCAATTCTGCCGTCGTGGCCGGAGCGCCAGCCGCTCCCCCTTGACCTTTGGGGTAGAGAATCGCGTGCTAACTGCTCGTACCTACCTGATTGCCACGGGTTCCCGACCGATGCAGTCCGAAATTTCAGGACTCTCCCAGGTTCCCTACTGGACTGCCGACCAATTGTCTACGGCTAAGCTCGCCTATCACCATGACCACCAAACCCTGCCACGGCGGTGGGCCATTCTGGGAAGTGACCCTACGGGCATCGAACTAGCACAAACCCTGGTGCAGTATGGCTGTGAGGTTTACCTCGTTGTCGGAGGGGTGCGGATTTTACCGTCAGAAGACCTCACAGCCGTGGGATGGGTGCAGGCACAGTTAGAAGCTGAGGGGGTGCAGATCCTTGCCCAGACTCGCATCCAACAGGTGCAAGCGGTAGCAGGGGAGATCAAAGTCAGCTTGAATTCCCAGGCTCCGCCGGATACCACCTTGGGCACGGCTTCTTCCCTCACAGTGGATGCACTGCTCCTAGCCATGGAGCGACAACCCAATATCGAGTCCCTGGGTTTGGAAGCGGTGGGGGTGCGTTGGCAACAGCACGGATTGCGCCTGAATGCTAAATTACAGACCACCCATCCCCGCATTTACGCCTGTGGAGATGGGATGGGCGGTTATCAGTCTGAGCCCGTCGCCCATTATGAAGCCAGCATTGCCCTACGGAATGCCTTGTTCTGGCCGCTATTCACCGCTGATTACCAAGGAATTCCCTGGACAATCCGCACCCATCCTCCCCTGGCTCGGGTGGGGCTGAGCGAAGCCCAGGCGCGATCGCGGTGGGGGTCAGAGGTACGGATTACACAGCAATCTGGCAGCAACACAGGCTTCTGTAAGCTGATTGCCCATCCTCGGGGAGAAATTCTGGGGGTGTATTTAGTCGGAGCCACGGCTGCTGAATTGATTACAACCGTGGCGATGGCGATCCAGCAACGGCTGAAGGTAGGGGCGATTGCCCACCTGATGGCTCCTCCAGAAACTCTGGCAGCGCTCCTGTCCCAGACCGCGCGGGAGTGGCAACAGCAGCAGTTGCAGCAACAACCCTGGCTGCAAGATGGTTTGGCAGGGTTCTTTGCCCTGCGTCGTACCTGGTGAGTTAAAGCAAGTTTCTGTAATCCCCCGCTTCTGAATTGTAGAGACAGGCGAAGTGGCTGCTCCTCAAACCAAAATTCTGCCCCCGTTGTGCTGCCTGTGATGCCCCAAGACTCAGCAATTTGTACCCATGGGTTAACGAAGCAATTTGATCGCCATCTAGCGGTGCATGAGGTCGATCTCAACGTGGCTCCGGGAGAGATTTATGGTCTGATTGGCCCTAATGGTGCCGGTAAGACGACGCTAATTCGCATGTTGGCGCAGGCGGAAGCACCCACCAGGGGTGAAATTTATATCAATGGACAGCAGGTAATTCCTGGGCAGCGGAATCTAGCGATTAAACAGCAGCTTGGTTACCTGCCGGATAATTTTCCCCTCTACGAAGATTTAACCGTTTGGGACTACTTAGATTATTTCGCCCGTCTCTATCAACTGTCCACCTTCCGTCGCCGCCAACGCATCCAAACGGTGTTGGAATTGACCAATCTCACGGCCAAACGCACCAGTGCCATTCCCAGCCTCTCGCGGGGAATGCAGCAACGCTTGAGCCTTGCCCGCACCATTATTCATGAACCGATTGTGTTGCTCTTGGACGAACCCGTTTCTGGTTTAGACCCCATTGCCCGTGTCCAGTTTCGTGACCTTATGCGGGTGCTCCAAGCAGCTGGGATGACGATTTTGATCGCATCCCACATCTTGAGTGATTTGGCAGAACTCTGTACCACCATTGGCATTATGGAGTTGGGGTACTTGGTAGAGAGTGCCCCCCTCTCTGAGCTTTACCGTCGCCCATGTCACCAGCAAATTTTTCTCACAACCCTGGGCGATCCAGGGGCTTTACTGGCAGAATTACGTCAGTATCCTGGTGTTCAGACCTGGGAGGTTCTCTCGGGTCAGCGCCTCCGGATTCATTTTTCGGGGAATCAGGAAGATTGCGCCCAACTCCTGCGATCATTGGTAGCCGCCCGGATTCCCCTGACAGAATTTCATCCCGCCCCCCCAGATTTAGAAGGCATTTTTCTCAATTTGGATCATCAACAGGTTTCTTGACACGAGTGCGACGCGATAGTCAAAGACCGCTCTCCGAGCATCGCAGTTCCTTCAGACTTAATCTCTGCCATTTTTACCGGAGTTTGCCCATGCTGCCCAACTGGCTCGATCATCTGGGGAATTGGAATCCCCAACTGTTGCGGGAATTGAAGGGGCGCTGGACTCCCCGCAACTTGTTTCTGGCGATCGCCTTCTCTCTTCTGATTCAGACCCTGATACTTGGTCTGTTTTATAGCCACTTGCCCCAGGCAGCATCCTGGGAACCGACGCTGTCCAATCCCTTCTGTACCGGTGCCGAAGAGTACGAGGCTTTCCGCTGTCTGTTGGATGCCAGTGGGCAGTTGTTGATTAACTGGCAAGGCTGGTGGTCTGAGATCTGCAACGTCCTCAGCTGGATATTACCCTTGGTATTACTGGTGGGTGGGGTGTGTCTGACGATCGCAGATTTAGCCCAGGAGCAGCAGCGCGGCACTTTCAATTTTCTCCGCCTCAGCCCCCAATCCAGTCAACGGATTTTTCAGGGCAAATTATGGGGAGTGCCCAGCCTGCTCTACTTGGCTGTGATCTTATCCCTGCCCCTGCATCTAATCGCAGCGCAACGTGCAGGAGTGCCCCTGGCGCTGACGATCGGCTTTTATGCAGCAGTGGCAGCCTGCAGTGGGTTGGTGTTCAGTGCTGGGTTGCTGGCCACCCTGGCGGCAGATCTCCCAGTCTGGTCAGGGGCCATTGCCGTATTGCTGATTTTATTAGGGGCGATGGTGTTCGGCGAACTGGGGCGGAGCCTAGACAGTTGGCAATGGTTCTATTTACCCCTGGGTTCCCACCGAGCGATCGCCCTGGGGTTGATGCTGGTGGCAGCTTTAGTAGGCAATTACTGGATCTGGCAAGCATTGGATCGTCGGTATAGCAACCCATCTGCCCCCTTGTTGAGTAAGGTTCAGAGCTACCAACTCACCGCCTGCTGGGAATTTTTTCTGTTGGGGTTCGTGATCCGCTCCCCAGGCATGAGTCCTGACAACTCTGGGTTTTCAGAAACCTTATCGCTCCTGTTTTTTGCCCATCTGGGGCTGTTTCTGCTGCTGATTCTGGCCCTGTCTCCCCATCGACAACCGCTGAGCGATTGGGCTCGCTATCGCCATGAGCAAGCCCACGTACTCCCCCGACAACGACCTTATCGTCTGCTTCAGGATTTAGTTTGGGGTGAAACCAGTCCGGCACCCCTGGCGATCGCCCTCAATTTGCTCCTGGCAATAGTGATTTGGGCACCCTGGTTGATGTTCGGACTCGAAGATCCCACCCCTCGCCGGATGCTCATGGGGGGTCTGCTCTTGACCAGTAACCTGATCTTGATCCTGGCCGTGCTCAGTCAAGGCTTACTGCTGCTTAAAACATCCAAACGCCTAGTTTGGGCAGCGGCCACCCTAGGTGGGCTGGTGATTCTGCCCCCAATCCTCCTGGGAATGTTGTCTCTATATCCCACGAATGCTGGGACTCTCTGGCTCCTCACCGCCTTCCCCTTTCCGGCATGGCAGCATGTGGCTCGATCCACGATTGTTCTGGAATGGCTAGGTCAGATGGTTCTGCTGATCTGGCTGCTAGGGCAAACAACCCGACAACTCCACCAGTTGGGAGCGTCTCCCTTAGCAGCCCGACTTCCTAGCTACCCTTGATGCCGATGCCCAGGCATTGCTTACAGCAGGTTACATCCGGGAAAATACTGTGGAACTCGTTTCAGTAACTGATTTTTCTCTGACGGCATTTTAAAGAAATTGTAAGGCTATTTATGTTTCCCTCGGTAACTCCAGAAGCCTGGGCTAGGATTGTTTCTTAGGATACGATTAACCAGCCCAACCGTCCTCTCGTCATCGGCCCTATCCATCCAGTCACTCTCCAAGGTTGGGCAGGTGATTCATTTGACTATCGGTCACTGTCCTCACCTGATTCTCTAGGGTTTATTCCCCCGCATCCTCCATGACCCACGATTCCAGCCCTGCCGATCGCAGTCTCCCAGCCCCCTGCATTATCGACAGGGGCATTGTGTTGAATAAGCAAGACATGCAGCGCTTACTGACGGATCTTAACCGTGTCCGGTATCTCCACCTTCAAGACCATGAAATTCTCAGTGAGGGGGAAGGGTACGTGCAGGCTGTGTTTGCGGATCCCCATCGAGCGACCTTAATTGCCAACAGTACGCTTTACCTCAACGTCCACAGTTTCGATTACCTGGAGCTACAAAAACTCTCCCACACAGGAATCGTGGTTTGATTTAGTCCAAGAAAACCGCCAGCTAAGATTGATCCCGCTCTCGAACCCCCTCCAAGAACAAGCGTCGCGCCATCTGAATGCAGCAGCGTTAGAAGCCGTGGTCACCGAAGTACTTGCTGCCAACTGGGATGTGCAGATTGACGATGAAGAGAATTTCTCTTTCTAGTGAACTCAAACGCTACCATGATGTAGCAATCTTACTGAGGTGATGGTCATTGGCGTAACCCTTCCTCTGGGGCTAGAGCAGCCTGCGGCCATCCCTGGATCTGTTGGCTGCTGGTTAAGTCTTGAGTAAATTTTTCTCGTTTCAGTGTCAAGCCTGCTGTCCCGTGACCCAGGCTCGGGCTGGTAGTTTTTTTCACCCCTCATGGCCCCGTCGAAACTCCCCGGTTCATGCCCGTGGGCACCTTAGCCACCGTTAAAGCAGTGACCCCAGCACAACTGAAAGCGACCGCAGCCCAGATGGTGCTGGCTAACACCTACCATTTGCACCTGCAACCAGGGGAAGAGCTGATTGCCAAGGCCGGCGGTCTCCATCGATTCATGGCCTGGGAAGGGCCAATGCTGACGGATTCAGGGGGCTTCCAAGTTTTTAGCCTCAGCAGCCTCCGCCAGATTGCCGAATCGGGGGTGACCTTTCGCTCCCCTCGGGATGGCCGCATGATTGAATTGACCCCGGAACGCTCCATTCAGATTCAAAATACCCTGGGGGCGGATGTGATTATGGCTTTTGACGAGTGTCCGCCCTATCCAGCCCCGCGAGAGGCGGTAGCCGCTGCCACCGCCCGCACCTACCGCTGGTTAGAGCGCTGTATCACCACCCATGCCCGTCCGGCAGAGCAAGCCTTATTTGGAATTGTTCAGGGTGGGGTGCACCTGGACCTACGCCAAGAGGCCGCCCAGAGATTAGCCGCATTGGATCTACCGGGCTATGCGATTGGCGGTGTCAGTGTCGGTGAACCTTCGGAGTTGATTGCCCAAATTGTGCAGGCCACAGCTCCCTTGCTTCCCGCCAGAAAACCCCGGTATCTCATGGGGATCGGTACCTACCGAGAAATGGCCCAGGCGATCGCCGCCGGGATTGATCTGTTTGACTGTGTGATTCCCACCCGACTGGCGCGGCACGGGAGTGTTTTAGTGCAGGGAGAGCGCTGGAACATCAAAAATGCTCAGTTCCGTGAGGATTTTGCTCCCCTGGATGCCACCTGTAGTTGCTACACCTGTCAGACCTTTAGTCGTGCCTACCTTGGGCATCTGTGGCGCACCAAGGAACTTTTAGTGTTCACACTGCTATCGATTCATAACCTCACAGAACTGATTCGGTTCACCCAGGAAATTCGGCAGGCGATCTTCAAGGGTACCTTTGCCACGGAGTTTGCCCATTGGCTGCTGCCTGCCCAGGGATGACCCACTCCATGTTACGATTGACGACAATTCTGAATGCTGTTTTAGAGAGGTAGGTTGATTCATGGAAGCCGCTCTGCTGTTGGCAAAACTGCCCGAAGCCTATGCAATTTTTGATCCTTTGGTAGATGTACTGCCTGTTATTCCAGTGTTTTTCCTGTTGTTAGCCTTCGTTTGGCAAGCTGCGGTTGGTTTTAGATAAGTCTGAGAATATTGTTGCAAGTCTTAATGTGAATGAATGGAGGAGGGCAAGGTCATTGACTTGCCCGTTTTTTATGGTCACTGGCTGCTTGGCTGGCTAATTGGGGGGACTGGCCAGCACTTGGCTGGCGATCCAATCTAAATAAGGCTGAGACCCTGACACTACTGGCAGTGCGATAATTTCTGGAATCTCGTAGGAGTGCATGGCTCGAATCCTTGCCTCCAGGGCCGGAAAGTGGGTGAGGCAGGTTTTAATCACTAACTGCCATTCCTGATCGTGGTGCAGGGTGCCTTCCCAGGTGTAGAGGGACTGGATCGGGAACATGCCCACACAGGCAGCTAGCTTTGCAGCAATCAGCGCCTCGGCGATCGCAACGGCTTCGGCCTGGGATGAGGTTGTGACCAAGACCACTCCATAGGAGCTGTCTGACCCCTGTTGACTCATAAGGCTCCTCGGGTCAACGTCCCTACCGTCGGTTCTAAAGAAGACGCATCCGGTAGAATCAATCCAACCTGAGTTGTTAGATCCCTGGGGGTCGCAACGCTTCTGGATAAATGACATGGGCAGAAAAATTGCATTCTGGCTACTTTGGATTGGGTTCGCAACTTACGCATTGGTGCTGGCACCGCCGGATCAACCCGATACCCTACAACTGATTCAACATCTTTCCACCGGGGAATGGCAGGGACTCAACCCCCTGGTAATTGCTCTGTTTAACATTATGGGCATCTGGCCGCTGATTTACAGTTGTGTTCTGTTGATGGATGGCCGTACCCAGGCAGTCCCCGCATGGCCGTTTGTCTTGGGATCCTTTGCCGTGGGTGCCTTTGCCGTGATTCCCTATTTGGCGTTGCGAACCCCAGGAGGGAGCTTTTCGGGAGCCAAAAGTTCGCTCTTGAAGCTGCTAGATGCCCGGTGGACAGGCGTAATCTTGACGGTGGGGACGTTGATGCTACTGGGATACGGTTTGCACGGGGGGGAACTGGGGTGAGTTTTTTCCAGCAATGGCAAACCCGCCGCTTTATCCATGTGATGACCCTCGATTTTTGTTTGCTGAGTTTGCTGTTCCCCACCCTGCTCGGAGATGACATGACCCGACGGGGTCTCAAAGATCGGCGGATTTTCTGGAGTGTGAGTTTGCTTCCCCTAGTGGGGCCGCTGCTGTACTTAAGTTTGCGCCCACCCATTTCCCCCCTCGACCTATGAAATTAGCCCTGGCTCAACTCAACCCCACCATTGGCGATCTCTGCGGCAATGCCCAACAAATTCTGGCGGTGGCCCGTCAAGCGGCAGCGGAGGAGGTGGATCTGGTATTGACCCCAGAGTTGTCCCTCTGTGGCTATCCTCCCCGTGACCTGCTGTTGCACCCCAGTTTTATTGCAGCGATCGCCATTCGCCTGGAACAACTTGCCCAGGATCTGCCGCCCCAGATTGCCGTGCTGGTGGGTATGGTGGAACCGAACCCGCGATCGCTACAAGCGGGGGGCAAGCCCCTGTTCAATAGCATGGCACTCCTGAAGCAGGGGCGAGTCCAGCAGATCTTCCATAAGCGATTGTTGCCAACCTACGATGTCTTTGACGAGGCTCGCTATTTTGAACCGGGGGATGAGGCCAATTGCTTTGTCCTTGAGGTCGAGGGATCGGGAGCCACGGTGCGGGTGGGGGTGACGATCTGCGAGGATCTCTGGAACGACGAGGCGTTTTGGGGGAAACGGAGCTATGCGGTCAACCCCATTGCTGATCTGGCTCAGCAGGGCACCGATTTAATGGTGAATTTATCAGCCTCTCCCTACACCGTTGGCAAGCAATCATTGCGGGAAGCCATGCTCTGCCATAGTGCCCAGCGCTACCAGCAACCCCTAGTGTACGTGAATCAGGTGGGAGCCAATGATGATCTGATTTTTGACGGCTGTAGTGTCGCCTTCAATCGCCAGGGTCAGATGGTCTGTCGTGCCCGTGGGTTCGAGACCGATCTGGTGCTGCTGGAATTTGATCCCCAGTTGGGGGACTTGCGTCCGGGTGCCATTGCGCCCCAACCAGCCGCTGAAGCCGCTGAAATTTGGGCAGCGCTCACCCTGGGAGTGGGGGATTATGCCCGCAAATGTGGCTTCACCCAGGCGGTTATCGGCCTCAGTGGCGGTATTGATTCAGCCCTCGTAGCAGCGATCGCTGCCGCCGCCCTGGGGCCTGGGCAGGTCTTAGGGGTGTTGATGCCCTCTCCCTACAGTTCTGATCACTCGATCGAGGATGCCTTAGTATTGGCCAAGCATTTAGGCATTCGCACCCATACCCTCCCCATTGAGCCGCTGATGCAGGGGTACGATCAGACCCTGGAAGCTTTGTTCGCGGGCACTGCCCCTGGGATCACGGAGGAAAATCTGCAATCTCGGATTCGCGGCAACTTACTGATGGCGATCGCCAATAAGTTTGGCCACCTGTTGCTATCCACAGGCAATAAGTCAGAAATGGCCGTGGGCTATTGCACCCTCTACGGCGATATGAATGGAGGATTAGCTGCGATCGCCGATGTGCCGAAAACCAAGGTCTATGAAATCTGTCATTGGCTCAATTCCGATTTAACGGGTCGAACTTTTGAATTGCAGCAATGCCAGCAGCTCCAACGTAAAATCCAACAGCCTGCGGCCATCGTGATTCCGCCCCATATCCTCACCAAAGCCCCCAGCGCTGAACTCAAACCCGGTCAGCTGGATCAAGATTCCCTGCCTGACTACGATATTTTGGATGACATCCTCTCCCAGCTGATTCACGATCGCCAATCTCCGGCTGCCATTGTCGCCGCAGGCCACGAGGAGGCTACAGTGCGGCGAGTGGCTCAGCTGGTTGCCCGTGCCGAATTTAAACGGCGGCAAGCTCCCCCTGGGCTTAAAATTACCGATCGCGCCTTTGGCACCGGATGGCGAATGCCCATTGCCAGTAAATGGGTGGGGTATTGGTAGATGGGGGCAATTCAGGGAGGCTGCCTGTCAGGCCATCCTAAAAGTTGTATTGACCGAGAACCGCTATAACACTGGCCTCTCAAAACATACTGGTCTAAGTCATTGACGCTCGAAAGCATGACTTCCCAGGCAATTTCTTGTCCCTGATTGTCTACGCTGCTACCACGACCTGGTATGAAGCTGATCATGATTCTGGACTGCTGTGAGCCAGCCCGAGGCATCCATTCCCATGTCTGATCAAGCGCTGTAATTACTCAGCAATTTCTCAGAGAATTTCAGGGAGCCTTACCAGTTCTATCATTGACAGTGCAGCTTGTTCTCAGATTAGGGATTTAATCTTCTAAATAACGACTTCTCGTTAATCTATTCAGGAGAGAACCCAATGAACCGAGTGATTTATGGTGGCTTGTCAGCACTTGTCCTCACTGCAACAACAGCAGTTCTGCCGCTGTTCACCCCTGCTGCTGACGCTCAAACGAACCCCATCAAAGCCTGCATCACTGAACTCATGTCGGTCAACAGTCCAATTGTGTCGGGTGGGCAGCGGGCTCAGATGACGGATCTGGCTGCGGCCACCATTTGCCAGAATGCGACTAAGCCAGGGTTCTCCGTGCAGAAAGCCAAGCAATGCATGAAGGAGCTCATGTATGTGCAGCGAGCTGATGGGGAAATCTTAGAACCTTCGGGCATCAGTGACATTGCTGCGGCCACGGCTTGTCGAGGTGCTGTATAGGGTCTCTCTGGCAATCTTCCACCCAGATCAAGTTCCTGTCGCTATCTCTACTCGGGGGGATAGCGCTTTCTGCTTTCTATCTATCTGCAATCTGAGGAGCAACTCGTGCCAGGATCTACCCCTGAGATTACAGGCAAGCCTCTGGAGATTGCAGCTCCATCATCAGCTCCAGAAGAATGCAGCAGGGAGAACTGGAACATCACCAGGGACGATAGCCAACGCTGAAGTAAAAGCCAGCGTCTTGAATGTTGTTGCCGCGATCGCGCAGATCGATTAAGGGAATGCCATAGTCGAGGCGCACATTAAACCGGGGAAATGGCTCCCATAGCAATCCCAGTCCCGCTCCAGCCACAAACGTTTGTTCTGGTAAAAGATTGGGGTTGTTTACCTGGTTCCAAACTGCTCCGGCGTCAAAAAATGGGGCAAGTTGAATCAGGGGTTTGCCAGCTTCATCCCGATAGATGGGCAGTCGTCCTTCTGCGGAAACTCGGAACCCATTGTCTCCCGATCGCACATTTTGGCGATAGCCGCGGATCGATTGCCCTCCCCCAATCACAAACTGTTGCTGGGGCAACAAGCTATTGGGGGTCAGTTGCAGATCCGCCGATAGAATCAGCAACCGATCCTTGCCAAAGAGTTGCACCCGCTGGGCTTGCCCTAACCAACTAATAAACTCCCCATCCGGGATCGGTGCTGGATTCTGGGTGGCATCAAAGAGTCCTGTCCCCACACTGACCTGCGATCGCAGCGCCCAAGCTCCGAGAGCATCCCGCCGCACGTAATCCTGCCCAAACTTGACAATACTGGTGGTACTCACCCCATCCGAACTCGGCCCAATCCCAAACGGTGTGGGTAAATTATCAAACAAAAAGGTTTGACCACTTTGGTAGGCGAACCCTAGGGAAAGGGCAAATTCCTGCCGGGTGGAGCGAATCAGCGGTTGCCGAAACCCAATTTCGTAGAGTGAATTGGTACCGCGAATGCCAAACTGCTTAAAGTTAGGGTCGGTGATCTGGTTGTCATAGGGGGCGGCCCGTAACAGCAGCGTACCATTCATGGCATTGACGGGGAGCGCATAGTCAAAATCATAGACATTGGCTCCGCCGGTGGTGGTGCGGTTGTAGGCAGCGGAAATCGTATCTCCCTGCCCGCTGAGGTTGCGATGCCCCATAATCACACCAAAGCGTTCTCCGCCAACGCTGGGAGGGGAATAGTTATCCGCAAAAAAAGAGGTGATGTAATGGTTCGCTTCTGCCACCTTCACCACCAAAATGCTACCTCCCAGTTCCTTCCCCGGTCGCAGGCTGGCCTCCACACTCTTAAATAACGGGTCGGCCTTCAAGAGCCGGAGTTGATCCTCTAAGTGACTGGTGTTGAGGGGAGTCTTAGCTCCTAGACGAATGCGACTACTGATGTAGTTACGACTGACCCGCTTGTTGCCCTGGACTTGGATTGACTCTAGGCGACCTTCAATCACCTGAATTTGTACCACCCCATTCACAATCGTCTGATCGACCAGAATCGCTCGGGAGGTGATGTAGCCCTTATTCAGATACAGCTGGGTAATTGCATCGGCAACCTGCTGTAGCTGCTCCAGGGTGACAGAGTGCCCTTGTAAAGGCTGAATAATTGGGTTCCAGTCGGCAGCGCCAAAAACCGTACTGCCCTTAACATCGATGGTGGTTACTGGGATCGGAACCGTAGGCTCGGTTGGTGCAGGAGTTGAACTGGGGGGCGTAAATAATGGGGGGGTGGGGGCTGGCAGCGGCGTCGGAGTCGGTGGGGGTTGTAAAAAGCGATCGAGATTGGGGTTTGGTCTCGGGGTCAAGTTGGGAGGGGCCGCCCTTTGGGCCACTTCAAACCCTGGAGAGCGTCCCGACCCTTCCGGGAACAATGCCTCAGACCCAGGATGAAGCCCTAGCTGCTGACAACTTATGAGACAAGGCGCTCCCCAACTAGCTGTAGCCAGAACCAGGACTCCCGGCATTGCACCGATACACCCAAAGGTAACAAACCTGACACCCATGACACACCACTCCGTAGCCTTGCTGCGGTCAACCTTGACTCCCATCTTCCGCAAAAATTTCCTCATTGACTCTCAAACAATTGATCCAATGATTCGTTTTACCGGCGGTTGACTCTGACATCATTTGACAACTTACCACGGATTTTTGATTCCCTAAATGCCGCTCCAGACGAGGTACAGTGAGTCTGGTTCCCCAAAGACAGTATTAAGAGGAGCCATCTTTCTGTCAAACCAGAGAGAGAATAACGCTAACCA
Organism: Neosynechococcus sphagnicola sy1; assembly: GCF_000775285.1. NCBI lineage: Bacteria > Bacillati > Cyanobacteriota > Cyanophyceae > Neosynechococcales > Neosynechococcaceae > Neosynechococcus > Neosynechococcus sphagnicola. The sequence continues at coordinate 17,112 of NZ_JJML01000015.1, forward strand.
GTCTTGGAGACTCTGGAGCTTATGCAGCCCATCCTGACCTTTAATGTCTCACCAACCTTGCCCTCTCGCCTCGAACCCCTGAGACGACTCTCCTATAACTTGCACTGGGACTGGAGCGTCGAGACGAAAGATTTATTTCGCCGTCTAGATCCAGACCTGTGGGATTCCAGTCGCCATAATCCAGTGTTGATGTTGGGAACTATCAGTCAAGAGCGGTTACGGGAGGTAGCTGGGGATGAAGGCTTTCTGGCTCAGATGGATCGGGTGGCACGGGAGTTAGATGATTACCTAGCGGAACGCATTGTGGACGAAGTCCACCGGGCTCCCAATTGGTTCCATAAGCAGCGGATCATGGTAGGAGCAGGCCACTTAAAAGATTGTTTTGCCTACTTCTCGGCTGAGTTTGGGTTAACGGATTCCCTGCCGATTTACTCCGGAGGCTTGGGGGTGTTAGCTGGGGATCACCTCAAGTCAGCCAGCGATTTAGGATTGCCCCTGGTTGGCGTGGGACTGCTCTACCAAAAGGGTTATTTTTCCCAGTATCTGAATGCGGATGGCTGGCAGCAGGAGCGTTACCCCACCAACGACTTCTATAATATGACCCTGCATCTAGAGCGCAACCCAGATGGCTCGGAATTGCGGATTGCCGTTGACTTTCCAGGACGGGCGATCTACGCACGGGTGTGGCGGGTGCAAGTGGGGGCGATTCCCCTCTATCTCCTTGATACGAACATTGAACCCAATAGCTCCTACGACCAAGACATCACAGATGAGTTATACGGGGGAGATATTGATATCCGCATTCACCAGGAAATTATGCTGGGGATTGGGGGGGTGAAAATGCTCCGGGCGTTAGGCCATAAAGTTACGGCCTTCCATATGAATGAGGGGCACTCGGCATTTTTGGCTCTAGAGCGGATGCGCCAGATGATTCAGGAAGATCACCTCACCTTTGCAGAAGCAAAGCAAGTGGCTCAGTCGAGCCAGATCTTTACCACCCATACCCCAGTGCCAGCAGGGATTGATCTCTTCCCGCCCGATAAGGTGATGTATTACCTGGGTTCCTATGCAGAGGTATTTGGCCTCTCACGAGAAGAATTTCTGGCTCTCGGACGGGAAAATACGGGTGATCTGACCGCACCCTTCAGCATGGCAATTCTGGCCATTAAAACCGCAAGCTTTGTCAATGGGGTGAGTCAGCTCCACGGCGAAGTGTCTCGCCACATGTTTCAAGGGCTGTGGCCGGAGTTACCCCTGAATGAGGTGCCTGTTACGTCCATTACTAACGGGGTGCATGCCCGTAGTTGTGTAGCCAAGTCAACCCAGGATCTCTACGATCGCTACCTGGGCCCTAGCTGGTCCGATGCCCCCGCCGATAATCCCATCTGGGATCGCGTCAAGTCGATTCCCGATGAGGAGTGGTGGCGTAATCATGAGCGCTGCCGTTCTGAATTGACGGTGTTTGTGCGCGAGCGGTTGCGCAAAAGCTTGCGGGAACGGGGTGCTTCGCCAACGGAGGCCGCCAAAGCCCAGGATGTACTCGACCCCTCCGTGCTGACGATTGGCTTTGCCCGTCGCTTTGCGACCTATAAACGGGCGACGCTGTTTCTGCGGGATCTGGATCGGATCAAGCGAATTTTGCTGGATCTACATCGAGATCGGCTCAAGGGTAGCCATCTCGACCCTCGCAAACATGCGGTGCAGTTTGTAATTGCTGGCAAAGCCCATCCCAAAGATATTCCTGGGAAAGAACTGATCCGCGATATTGTTCACTTTATCCGTGATGAGGGCATGCAGCACAATATTGTGTTCATTCCCGACTATGACATCTATGTATCTCGACTGATGGTGGCGGGCTGTGATGTCTGGTTAAATACCCCCCGTCGCCCCAGAGAAGCGTCGGGAACCAGCGGCATGAAAGCAGCCATGAATGGACTGCCGAATCTCAGTGTGCTGGATGGGTGGTGGGATGAGGCGGATTACGTGCGCACCGGTTGGCCCATTGGTCACGGTGAAGACTACGATGATCCAAACTATCAGGATGATGTAGAAGCTAATGCCCTCTACGATTTACTGGAAAAAGAAATCGTGCCGCTGTTCTACGATCGCGACAATGAGGGATTGCCGCGGGGATGGATTGCTAAGATGAAGGAGGCGGTGCGCCTGAACTGTCCATTGTTTAATACCGCTCGGATGGTGCGGGAATATGCAACGCGGAGTTATTTCCCGGCCAGCGATCGCTACTACCAGATGACCGCCGATACCTATACCCCTGCCAAAGCTCTGGCACAGTGGAAAGCCCGACTCTTCGAGCACTGGTATGACATTAAGATCCAAAACATTGACATCTCTACAGGGTCTATGGCTGCTGGAAGCATTCCGGCGGATGTGCAGGTCAACCAAGACATTGCCGTCAAAACCTGGATTAACCTCGGTGCCCTGAGTGCAGCAGATGTGCAAGTAGAACTTTACCAGGGCCCGGTGAATACCAATGGGGAGATTGTGGATGGCATGCCAGTGTCCATGGAGTTTCAGGGCGTGGACGACCAAAATAGTAGTATCTACACGGTTGATATCACCTATACCAACAGTGGTCTCCAAGGACTGTCCTTGCGGGTGCTACCCAAGCATTCAGGGTTAAGCAGTCCCCATGAGGTCGGTCTGGTACTCTGGGCACATCCATAAGATCCCGATCTGGTGGGCGGCGATCGCTGAACTATCCTGGGCGATCGCCGTCGATCAACGTGGAATCGTTGCAACCATTTTTGTCACCAGTGGGTCAGCCTTCTTAGAGGATGTTTTAAAAGTCTTTCAGGGTGTGTTTCACCACCCTAGCTACCTAGAAGCTAATACGAGAGAATCAGGGTTCCAGGGTTTGCGATCGCGCCTCTGAGTTGTATTTGAGGCTAAAGCCTACCCTTTTAAAACATCCTCTTAGATCTGGAGTTTTGATTTGCACTAAAATTGAGTAGGAAACCATCCTCATTACAGCGACCTACTAAAGTGAAGATCTCTATCGGCAGTTTCCGTCTGCGCTGTCCTTCACTGCACCAGATGCTCTGCCTTACGAGCTTGGGTGCAGTGTTCGGCTTCCTGGCTTCCCCAGTACTGGCTCAGAATCAGACAGGCTCTTCCCAAACAGTTCAAGATTTTATTACTAAAGATACGACTGATCCGTTCTCGGCATCAGGCGGGGCAGGGGTTACTCCCGGACTGTTTGATATCGTCCACCGCGCCATGCAGGGAGGCCCCTCCCAAGAGGAATTTACCACCGGACAGGCAGAAAGCTTGGATGCAGCCACAGCTGATTTTCGAACCAGACAGCAACAGCTGCTGAAAAATCAACAACAAACCCCTCCAGGAGCCGCCGCTACTACGCCTTGAAACGGTAGTGGTTGTTGGTAGTGGTTGTTATAGAGGCTGCAAATATACCCTTCCTAAGGGCAAGCAACATGGCTCAATAAGCGCCATTATTTTTTGGGAAGATCACGACACTGAAGGTTTTCAGAATCAGCCCCAGATCCAACCAAAGATTGCGGAAGTATACATAGTGCAGATCCATCTGAATGCGGCGGTGATAAGGAATATCATTACGCCCCGATACCTGCCAGATACAGGTGATGCCGGGACGGATGGTGAGAATTTTATCAATGTGTTTCCCATAACGCGGTAACTCCTCAGGTACCAGCGGTCGGGGACCGACCACACTCATATCGCCCTTCAGCACATTCCAGAATTGGGGAAACTCATCCAAGCTAGTGACCCGCAAGAATTTGCCAATCCAGGTAATACGGGGATCATCTTTCAGCTTGAAGTTATCTTCAAATTCCTGGCGCAGGTGGGGAGAGGTCTCCATAATATCCATCAGCAGTGCATCAGCATTCACCACCATGGTTCTGAATTTGAGGCAGCCAAACACCCGATGATTTTTACCCACGCGCTGCTGTCTATAAAAAACTGGCCCCGGAGAACTCAGGGCAATCAGCAGGGCAATCAGCAAGTAAATCGGTGACAGTAGGATTAAGACGCTAAGGGAAAAAGCAATGTCAAAGGTGCGTTTGGCTACGTCGTACCCTTCCCGCGTGAAGCTCAAAGAACGGCCTTGCGAACCTTCTCTTCGCGCCCGTGGGTTGCTGCCACGCTTTCCAAACGCTCGGATTACCTTGCCGGAAATCAGACGGCTGTCGGCAGTCATTGTACTCCTTCAATTCACACCACACACACCTAAATAATAGAGCCAGAATCCAGTTCTCCAAACAATTGGATTCAAGGTTCCTGACATCCAACAGAATACAAACTTTTAGCGTTGCTGCCTAGCACTAAATTTTCCATAGCAGCTGTCCAGATAGGCAAGATAACTTCGGGCAAACACCGAGGTACTAAATCGGGCAGCCTGCTGCTGTAGGATTTCTGGCTGAAAGCAGTGGTGTTGAGACTCAAACCATTGAACCGCCTCGATCAGATCTGGCTCGGTTTGGGTGGGGAAGAACACCCCTGTTCCGGTGGTCGGTGCTTGTCGAACATCCCGCACGGTTTCAAGCACCCCTCCGGCGCCATAGGCGATTACGGGAGTTCCGCAGGCTTGGGCTTCGACCGGAGCAATGCCAAAGTCTTCGCAGGCTGCATAGACAAAAGCCCTGGCACTGGCCATATACTGCTCCACCACTGCATCGGGTTGGGCACCCAAAATTTGCACGTTGGGGCGAGCCAGTTGCTGAATCCGTTTCAGTTCCGGGCCGCTACCAATCACCACCAATGGATAGCCCAGGTGGTTAAAAGCCCGGACAATCAAGTCGAGTTTTTTTGTAACTGACGAGGCGAGAGACCGTAAGATAAAAATCTTGCTTTTCTACCTGGAACGAAAACCGGTCTAGGTTGACAGGCGGATAAATCACCTTGGCAGGACGGCGGTAGGCACGCCAAATTCGCCGAGCTGTGTGGTGGGAGTTGGCAATGAAGTAGTCGACGCGATTGGCTGAAATCACATCCCATTGCCGCAGGCGATGCAGGATGTAGCGGGTCAGTCCCCCCGGTAGTCCCCGTCCTAGGCGACTGGCTTGCAGGTAATCGAAGGTTAGATCCCAGGCATAGCGCATAGGGGTGTGACAATAGCACAGGTGCATCTGGTGGGGTGCGGTTAACACTCCCTTAGCAACGGTGTGGGACGACGAAAGAATCACATCGTAGTGGCGGACATCCAGTTGCTCAATAGCTAGGGGCAAGAGAGGCAAATATTTCTGCACCCCTTGGGCAGCCCAAGGTAGCTGTTGGAGAAAGGTCGTGCCAATGGGACGTTGATAAAGATAACTTTGGGGATTGGTGGATTCGAAATCGATCAGGGCATAGAGATGGGCATTAATGTGGCGCAGAATTTCGCGCACCACTAGTTCAGAGCCACCCGTTGCCTGAGGGGTCAACCATTCATGAATCAAGGCGTATTGCAAGGCCACGGGAAGTTCACTGACTAGGAATTCAGTGTGGAAGTCAACTCAATCAAAATAGGGAGTTCCCGTCCCAAACGCAAGGTGCCAGCAAGGGATGCTAGGAAAGCCAGGGTTTTCGAGCACTCTTGGGCATGGGCAGATCCAGGGTGGTATGAAAGTCTTCTTGCACTTTGTAGGTGAGGCGACGGGACACCTGACGCACAATGTTCTTCAGCAGGCGATCGCCCGTGTTTTGAATCAGAGTTTGAGGCAGACGGTAAATAAATCGGGGAAATTGCACCCCCACGGTCAGATCCAAGTGCCATTCTACGCGGGTGACACCCTCGGGCAACGAGTCGGCAAGCATTTCAGAGAGTTCAGGAACTGGGGACGGGGAATCGATAGGAACTTCCACGAGGTGCATCGCTGCTTGAAAGTCCACCGTGTAGCCCAGGGAGTGGTAATCGGGCACGGGAACGGTGACAATGCGATAAATGCCCTGCTCTTGGGGTAATAGATTCAGGCCAATTTTGGGCTCCAGATCATAGCCGAGGGCACCAAAGCGGCCAATCACAAGGGCGTAGGCATGGGGACCTAGGGGTTCCACCCGCATCGGATGGGCACAACGGTGAAACCAACCTTGGTGAGCGTCCAGATAGTTGGCAACCGTGGCCGCATCCGCATTCATCTCCATGCAGTCCGTGAACTGACTGTGGTATTGCACTGGGTCAAGATCGCCAGGCAGGGAGTGATCTGCCTCTGGGGAATCGGGAGCCACACTGAAGGAAGCTGGGGAGGCTGCCAAGGAATCAGGGTTAAATGAGGGTGCCACGCCGCTTTGCCTCGGGGGATAGTGATGTGTTTACTACTCTAATCTGGAAATTTCTGCTGAGAACCATTGCCTGAACTTGCTTAGTCTAATGGCGGCGGCGATGACGATGCGGTGGGCGACTCCTCTTCTGATGTCAGGATAGTGGGCGGACGATCGCTGCTCCAAGCCCACCAGGCACAACCACAGCGACATTGGTAAAACTCCTGCCATTTACGTGAATGATCTTCCCCATAGACGGGCGATCGCCGATTGATCCAGACCCGTTGAGCTTCTTGACAGCCCGTTTGGCAAGCAGGACAGCAGAACCCCCAGGCATGAACTGCCTGATGGCTCCAATCAGGGGGAACAGGACTGAACGCATCCATGCACAAGCCTTCCTGCTATGGTTTGGTAGGGTGTTATCTTTCAGCAAGATACCCTAAAACCTCTGGAATTGCCTCCTGCCGCCTATGGAGCCTACACCTGAAATTCGCCGATTAATGGATGTCATGCCCGCTTCCGGTCGCATGCACACGAAGATTGTCAGTAAATCGGAACAACCCTGGGTCATTGCGGCTCCCTTCCCCCTACCCTGGAAGCCAGAGCGGACGGTTTTGATTAATTTTGATCTCTGGCGGCGGTTGCCCCGCCCCCAACGAGATTTAGTGATCTTGCGGACGGTGAGTTGGTTGGGGGCAATCCGCTGGTTCCAACCAGGATTATTTCAAGGTCTGGCCGTGGTGGGGTTGATGGGGGGCGTGGCCGAAGCTCTGCAGGGAGATGCCCTGGGATTGGTGATGGCCACAGGGCTGACAACCATTGCGGGGTTACAGATCTGGCGCAGTAGTCGTAGTTGTGCCCTGGAACTCGAGGCCGATGCCGTGGCTCTGCGGGTCGCTCAACGGCGCAGCTACACCGAGGCCGAGGCCGCCGCCCACTTACTGGCTGAGATCGCGGCAGTGGCTCAAATTGAGGGGCGGTCGGCTCTGAATTTCACGGAATTGATTCGTTGCCAAAATCTCCGGGCGATCGCGGGGCTGTCTCCGGTTGAGGTGCCGGAAACCATTAGGCGGGAGTAAATCCTCCCCATGGTCCAACGACGGGGGTGAAAGCGTTTTCACGTAACCCTTCGCCTAGGATGAGGGAGGGTTTAATAGGAAATGAGGGAGACGGGAATGTCCGCGATCGCTACTGAAATCATCTTTGTTCTGGTCTTGATTGTTGCCAATGGCATCTTTTCAGGTTCAGAGATTGCGGTGATTTCTGCTCGTAAAGTTCGTTTAGAGCAGTTAGTCAATCGCGGCAACCGGAAGGCGCGGGTGGCCCTGAAGTTAGCGAATGCTCCCAATGATTTTCTCTCAACGGTTCAAATTGGGATCACCTTGATTGGAGTTCTCAGCGGTGCAGTTGCCGGCGCAACCATTGCGGAACGGTTGGCGGTGGTTTTGGAGGGGTTTCCAATTCTAAAACCCTATCGTCAAGGTATCAGTGTCGGGATTGTGGTCAGCGTCATTACCTATCTTTCCTTGGTGATTGGGGAGTTAGTCCCGAAACGGATCGCCTTAAATCATCCCGAGCAAATTGCCTGCTCCGTTGCCAAACCCATGCAGATGCTCTCTCGTCTAGCGGCTCCCCTGGTTTATTTGCTCAGTGCCTCCACCGATCTGCTGCTGAAGTTGCTCGGAATCCAGGCTTCAGAGGAGCTAGCCGTCACGGAGGAAGAAATCAAGGTGATGATTCGCCAAGGCGCGGAGTCAGGGATGTTTGAGGAATCTGAGCATGAAATGGTGGAACGGGTGTTGCGATTGGGCGATCGCTCGATCAAATCCCTGATGACCCCCCGCACGGAAATTGTCTGGCTGGATATCGAGTCGCCCCTGGCAGAAAGCCTACAGGAAGTAGTGGAGAGCGCCTATTCGCGGTTCCCCGTCGGCCGTGGCAATTTGGATGAATGTGTTGGCATCATCCGGGGAAGTAGCCTCTTAGCCGCTCGCTTATCCAGCCCCGACATCGAAATCGAATCCCTGATCCAGCCGCCCCTGTATATTGCCGAAAGTACTCGCGCCCTCAAAGTCCTGGAACAATTTAAGCAAACCGGTGTTCACACGGCGCTGGTGACGGACGAGTATGGCGGGATTGAGGGTTTAGTGACTCTCAATGACTTGATGGAGGCGATCGTGGGAGATTTGCCTTCCGCAGAGGCGCAAGAGGAACCCATGGTTGTGCAACGGGAGGACGGCTCCTGGTTGCTGGATGGCTTACTGGCGATCGATGAATTTAGAGACATTTTCAGCGATGAATCTTTTCCGGATGCTCAGGACGAGTATCACACCCTGGGTGGTTTTGTAATGCACACCCTGATGCGGATTCCCCATGCAGGGGAGCAGTTTGAGTGGGGGGGATTAGAGTTTGAAGTCATGGATATGGATGGCACCCGGGTGGATAAGGTGCTTGTCATCCCCAAGGACACGTCAGCAGAGGCTGCAAACATCAGCGACAAAGAGTAACCGCGTCGTCAAAGCAGCAACAAAACCCATGCCATGGGTTGCACTCATGACCCGTTATGGGTCGAGGACTTCACAGCCGTGACCCGCCAACTCAACTTGAGATTGACCCAAAAATTCCACAGGGTGACCACGGCGATCGCGATCAAATTCGCCAGCAGGTAGTGAAGCTGCAACTGATTAAACAACAGGTTCAGGAGCAGCACATTTAAAACCAACCCCACGAGGCAGACTGCATTGAACTTCAAGAACCGCCGGAACCGCGCTACCCCACCCCGTTGTTGTTGGGCAACATCTGCAAAGGTCCAGGCATCATTCCAGAAAAAATTATTGATGATCGCCACCTCCGCAGCCAGAATCTTGCTGCGGGTTAACCCCAAGCCTAAGGTACTGGCATCGTGCAGGAGGTAGAGCACCACCATATCCACCACCACCCCACTCAACCCCACAAGGCCAAAGCGGAGAAACTGTTTCAGGGGAATGAGTTCCCGGAATCGGCCCCCGCGCCCGTGGGTTAACCGCAGCCGCAGCAGGTGATGGAGATAGTCAAGATACTGTCGCCCGGTAACCTTGCTTTCGCCCTCGCGCCGTTCTAGAAACACATAACCCACCTCAGCAATTTCTTGAATCTGGCCGCGACCCAAGACTTCAATCAAAATCTTGTATCCCGTGGGTTGGAGTTCCCGCTCGGCGATCGCGGCACGGCTGACCAGAAAATATCCACTCATGGGATCGGAGACCCGGCCAACCACCCCCGGCAGCAGCAGTAACCCCACCACCTGCGCCCCCCGGGATAAAAGGCGTCGCAAGAGACTCCAGCGGCTGACCCCCCCCCGTTTGACATGGCGACTGGCGATCGCCAGATCTGCCCCCCGCTCCATGGCCGCCAACAGTTGCAGCAACACCTCCGGGGGGTGTTGGAGATCCCCATCCATCACCCCCAAGATCTCACCCTGTGCCGCCTGCCAACCGCGCACGACGGCGGTGGAGAGTCCCCGCTCCTGTTGGCGACGCATCACCCGCAGCTGAGGGAAGGCCACTAAAAGAGTCTGAGCCACTTCCCAGGTGCGATCGGGGCTGTCATCATCCACAATAATCAGCTCATACTCCCCCGGCAGCACTGGGTCTAATAACTGACTCAGATGAGCCACCATGGCCTCAATATTCTGACGTTCGTTGTAGGTGGGAATAATCAGTGAAAACCTAATAGGGAGGGGACTCGGCGCCTCCAAAGGAGAGACTTGCAGCACTCCAGAGGGTGCCGATAATAACAAGGAGGGGGGAATGGTACTCATGACGTTGAGTGTACCGTCTGTCGGCTGACCCTGTTCCCTGCTGTGGCTGCAACTTGGTGCTGATTGGAATTTTGACGTTGATACAGTGGCACAACCGCCCCTTGACCCATCACTTTTTTGCCTCTACGATTGGTCTGGTCATTCACAAATTTCAATATTTTAAAGAGTGGCACCAACTTAAGGAGGAGGAGTATGAACCGTCGTTTGATTAGCAGCCTCATGTTAGGCAGCAGTGTTTTAGGGTTGTTTGCAGCCAGCGCCTTGTTGCTAGCTTCTGCAGCAGATGCTTCTACTGCTCAGCGCAATGCTGGATATCGGCAATGTATGGCGCAGTTTGGACGTAACAACGGTCTAGGCCGCAATAGCAACATGGACAGATTGATCGTGTGTGAAAACCAAGTTGATAAGCGCTACGGTCCCTAACGGGTTGTTCGAGGGGCTGGTATCGGCATGACCCGCTCGTCAGTTCGCACCTCCGCACCTAAAGTGTTAACAGGTCAACCGTTCTGGCCCCTATATTTAAGTCCCTGCTGACTCCAGGGAGGTTCAATTCTGGAGATTAACAGGTTCAAGCTACCTTACAGAAGTGTTCCCATCACTTGCAGTCTAAGCTTTGCAATTCGACGCCGCAGTCACTTCTGATCATGTTTCTTCTGCCTCCTCCCTACCAACCGCTTGTGGGGATGAAACGGTAATTTCTGGGAAACTTACAGCATCGGATCGCTCCCTCACTTCTGCGCCGGATGCATCTTCTGATTATGATCTGGCTGCTTATCACTTCGAGCTCCCTGCTGAGCGCATTGCCCAAAACCCTGTCACCCCCAGAGATGAGTCTCGTCTCCTGGTTGTTGAGTCTACACAGCGGCACCGTCACTGCATTTTTCGCGATTTGCCGCAGTTACTTCGACCAGGCGATTTGCTAGTTTTGAACGACACCCGCGTAATTCCGGCTCGCCTCTATGGGCACAAGGTGGGGGGAACCATGGTAGAGGTGTTGTTGTTAGAACCGCGATCGCCGGACTGTTGGCTCGCCCTAGTAAAACCGGGCAAGCGCCTTCCCCCAGGTACCTTGATTAAATTTACGGCTGCCCATGATCCTGGCCTACATCTACAGGCAACGGTTCTGGAGCGAGATGCCGCAACGGGAGGGCGTATCCTACAGTTTCAGTTGCAGTCAGGTAATGATTCACTGGCAGCAGCACTGGCAGCGGTGGGACAAGTGCCGCTGCCACCCTACATCACAGCCTCCCAGGCAGATCCGGAGCAATATCAGACCGTCTATGCCCAGCGTCCGGGTGCAGTTGCAGCCCCGACTGCAGGGCTTCACTTTACCCCGGAACTTTTGTCCCAATTGACCCACCAGGGCATTGAACAAACCTGCCTGACTTTGCATGTTGGGGTGGGCACCTTCCGTCCGGTCAACACCGAGGATATCCGTAACCACACCCTCCATGGGGAGTGGGTCGAAGTGCCTGCCCCCACCGTGGAGAAAATTCAGCAGACCCAAGCTCGGGGCGATCGCGTGATTGCAGTGGGGACAACGGTTGCCCGGGCCTTAGAAGCGGCAGCGCAAGTTAATGGGCTGCAACCCTTCTGCGGCAAAACCAATCTCTATATCTATCCCGGTTACCAGTGGCAGGTGGTGGATGGCCTGATTACCAACTTCCACCTCCCTGGCTCCAGTTTGCTGATGCTGGTGAGTGCGCTGATCGGTCGGCAGCGGTTGCTCGATCTCTATCAAGGAGCCATTGACCAGAATTATCGGTTCTATTCCTTTGGGGATGCCATGTTAGTGTTGCCAGAAGCTCGCTGGGAGTCCGGACACCCATGACCTATTCCCAAGAGGAGTCCAGAGATGATGCCTGCTTCGTCTCTCCGCCGATAGTTACCCAAGTGACGGACTTCTGCCAGCAGCTAACCAACCACCTTTCCCCCACAGCCCTGCCCCAAGTCTCCCCCGCTGCCTTGGCTTATTTAGGAGATACGGTCTACGAGCTCTACATTCGCACTGCTTATTTACTGCCGCCCAAACGCCTACATCAATATCATCAAGCCGTGGTTTCCCAGGTCAGAGCTGAAGCCCAAGCGCTCCACCTTCAGGCGTTGCAGCCTTACCTCACCCCTCCAGAACTCGATATTCTCCGACGAGGACGCAATGCTGCCTCTGGGGGGCCGCGTCGTCTCGACCCAGAATTGTACCAACAGGCCACCAGTCTAGAGACTCTGCTGGGATACTTGTATTTGCATGATCCACAACGATTGCTGGCGCTCTTGCAACACCTCCCATTGGCTGACGCAACAGCAGATCTATCTGGCAAGATGACTTAAAATTGCCGGAGTGGATCGTCGAAAAACCTGGAGTTATTTCAAGCTGCCCTCCCCTCTAGTCCCGATTTATAGAACCTTGCCATGAGCTATCTTGAATCTGCGGTTCAGTTTTATCATCAGGTTGCCGAAACCCCACAATTTGGATTGTGCTGTGTTCAGAGTTCACCCCTCCACCTGCCCGGACTCCACATTCCCCCCCCAGATGCAGGAAATGAACTATGGCTGTGGTACGACGGTGCACCCAGCCGAATTGAGTCAGGAACCAACCGTTCTCTATGTTGGTATTGGGGGCGGTTTGGAAGCCCTGCAATTCGCCTACTTTGCTCGACGCGCTGGCGGGGTAATTGCCGTCGATCCGGTTCCCGCCATGCGGATGGCCGCTGCGAGGAATCTGGAGATAGCGGGACAACTGAACAGCTGGTTCGATCCGAGCTTTGTGGAAATCCAAGCAGGGAATGCCTTGAGCTTACCCGTTGCCGATGCTGCGGTAGACGTGGTGGCGCAAAATTGTTTGTTCAATATCTTTGAACCCGATGACCTTTCTCAAGCCTTGCAAGAAGCATTTCGGGTGCTCAAACCAGGGGGACGCTTATTAATGAGTGACCCCATTGCCACGGCCCCGATTCCCCCCCATCTCCAGCAAGATGACCGCCTCCGCGCCATGTGTCTCTCGGGTGCCCTGCCCTACGAAACCTATGTGGAGAAAATTGTCCACGCAGGGTTTGGTCAGGTTGAAATCCGCGCCCGTCGCCCCTATCGGCTACTCGACACCCAGACCTATGATCTCCCAGTTCCCCTGTTATTAGAAAGTCTAGACTCCGTTGCCTTCAAGGTGCCAGTTCCTCCCGATGGGGCGTGTATTTTCACGGGTAAAACTGCGATCTATACCGGATCGGAATCAATGCTTGATGATCAGGCCGGGCACATTCTCCAACGGGGTATCCCCGCTTCTATCTGTGATAAAACGGCTGCTAAATTTGCTAGAGACAACCCTGATGACATCCTGATTACCGCTTCTACTTGGCACTATAGCGGCGGTGGCTGTTGTTGAGGAGGTTTGTCTCATGGAGGCGAAATCCCAAGATTTGATGACTACAGGATTTGATGACTACGGGAATAGTGATGACCTATTACAAACCTGAACATCTGGCGGATTTTGGTGATATTAGGGATGGGAACCCAGAACTTGCAGATAAGTTTTTTGCCTACTACCAAGCTGTGTTTGCCCAGGGGGCATTATCGAGTCGGGAGAAAGCGCTGATTGCCCTCGCGGTTTCCCATGCTATCCAGTGTCCTTACTGTATTGATGCCTATAGTCAGGAATCCTTGAAGCAGGGAGCGGATCTGGAACAAATGACAGAAGCGGTGCATGTTGCGACGGCAATTCGCGGCGGTGCAACGTTAATTCACGGGCTGCAAATGCGCGATCGCGTACAACAGTTAGCCATGTAGTTAGTTATTTGCGATCACTGACAGTTGAGTTTTGTCAACGTACTGCTGAATCGGCAAAAACAGAATACTATGGTGAGAATCGTTACAGCCGCTTCAGTAGGACATTAGGGTGCAGAGATGAATTACGAAATTCTCCACGCAATTCGCGGTCGTATTCGGTTGCGTATTCCCCGGTTAACCGACGATCTAGCTTATGCTCATCAGCTGCAAGATTTTGTTAAATCCCACGCTGATATCCTCAGTGGGAGTATAAATCCAGCCGCCAAGTCGATCACGATTGATTACAAACCGGAGACACTGACCGGGGACGCGATCGCCCAATCGCTAGTTGCTTATCTGCATCCAGTTTCTGTGCCAGCGTCAAAATCAGCTCCTGTTGCCGTCACTCCCGTAGCGCCGCCAGCTCCTGAAATCCCCCATCCGTCTTGTCCCACCGATGATACACCCAAGGTTGCCCAACGTTTAGAGCCTCAGGAGCCCGCAAGTGCGACCCCAGTCTTGGAACCACCTGCTGAATTATTAGATGCCAGCGAGGATTTAGACTCCACTGTTTCAGAGGAAGAGCAGGAAGCAGACAATCCTGCTACCCCTAGCCCTACGTTTCACCAGGGTGAACTCGTCAATGACTTAGACTTAGCCGCACCGGATGAGGAGGAGCCAGATGATAAGGAGTCAGATGAGGAGGAGGAGCCAGATGAGGAAGAGGAACCAGGCTCTGCTGCTACCGCTAGCTCTCAGCTGCGCCAGAGTGAACTGGCCCAACGCTTGGGTTTAAAAACCCAGACAATCACCGCACGTAAACTCAAGCCGGACTTTGAAAGTTGGAGTCAAGCCCGAGACCCCGAGGGAGTTGCCTGGAGCTACGACCAGGAAACGGGCGGCTTTCGAGCTGCTGCTGAGTTCACTGCTTCTGAAACGACCCTAGCGGATGACGCCAGCGCTCCTATTCCCCGACCTGCTAGACGTCGGACTATCGGGCGATCGCGGCGAAAATCATAGCTCCGACCTCAAAGGCTTCGGATAGAATTTGACAAAATTCCCTGAAGTTGGCACAATAGAGATTGCGCGAAAATACGAACCGCAGGGGACTGTAGTTCAATTGGTTAGAGCACCGCCCTGTCACGGCGGAAGTTGCGGGTTCGAGCCCCGTCAGTCCCGTTCAAATAGAAGTGCTGTCTGGTGAAAAATTGACGGCTACTTGATATAGATGACGGCTACTTGATATAGATATAGTTACCTAGAGACTTTCTCAGCGAGTTCCCACCAAGTCAAGTCTGGGAGAGTTAGACCTTGAGGCAAAGGAGTAGGAATCCTACTTTTTAATGAAAGCGGGTAACGCGATTCGAACGCGCGACATTCACCTTGGCAAGGTGACGCTCTACCACTGAGCTATACCCGCAAACTAGAGTAAATATTAGCTTCGCAGAATCCTTCTAACCTGTCAACTCCTAATAATGCTCAAGACCGAGGAGCAGAACCAAGTAAATTAGAATTTGCTTAGGCTTCGGGTAGTCTGGTTTCAGCGGTGGCATCACTCGCAAGGGTACTTGGTAAGGAATGGAACACCCCCTGAGCGGGATTCACAGCATAGCCAGCCGCAGAACCCCCCTTGAGCTGCCGCATTAAACTTGCCATTTCCAAGGCATTCATCGCGTAGTCCCACCCCTTGTTACTCTTGATGCCTGCCCGCTCAAGCGCCTGCTGCAAGGTGTCGGCTGTGATAATTCCAAACACAACAGGAACGCCTGTTTGAAATCCCGCCGCCGCAATCCCTTTAGCAACCTCAGCAGCTACATAGTCAAAGTGGGGCGTTTGCCCTCGGATGACCGCACCCAAGCAAATAATGGCATCGTAGCGATGGGTAATGGCGAGGTGTCGCGCCACAATCGGAACTTCAAAACTACCGGGTACCCAGGCATAGTCTACCTGCCGACCTTCAGGGTCAACATCAATCCCATGCCGTTTGAGGCAGTCTTGGCAAGCTGCCAGTAGCTTACCCGTAATCTGGTCGTTGAACCGACCAATGACGATCGCCAGTCGTAGTTCCTGAGTATGACTGAAGGTTCCTTCAAAAACTGCCATGACTGCCCTAATAAATTCTGGGAGATGACGTGAACTGGCGATCGCTGGCAAGTGCTGTTAAATCGCCATACTGCCCAGTTGTAACCTGCAAGGGTCAGAATGACCGATGGCAACTAGACGACTGAAAAGTTGAGCACCCCAACCAAGACCACTAGGGCGACCCAAATTCCAGAACCGAGAAACAGCAGCAGTTTGGACTGACTCCAGTTTTGGGGGGAGGCATAGGCCACAGGGACACCAACCACCATGACAAAAGACAATAAAACTAGAGCCGTCAGTGCTAGCTGAAACAAGATTGATAACATGTGCTTCTCCCAATTGCGCAATAAATAGCAGTATGAGCTGGGTTGTGACAACCACACTGGTTTGTATATCACCCTGAAACCACTCTATGGGAATTTGATCCCGCATACAAGAGTTTGTCTAGGATGCCAATGCCTTGAGGTCAAGCCTTTTAACCATACCCACCGGATCCCCCCGATTCTCTAGCGATCTTTGAGGGATACTCCCCCCTGAAGCCCTGCTGATCACAGCCACAGGCAAAACTAATCCCATATAGATCTCCATAAGTATTGCTTTTTGTAACAAATTTGTTATATTAGTTTACATAAGGCAGCAACCAGGAGATACAGTCATGTACACCACCGATAACGAAGGCGTTCTCAATAACTACGCCACTGAAGTCCCCATTTACTTCGCTGAATATCCCACCCCTGAGCAGCAACGCAACTATGCTTTCCAGGGTGCAGTGGCGGTTTTGCTCGTAACGTTTACTCTACTGACGGCTTTCTCGGTCAGCTAATTCATGGGGGTGAGTCCCCATGCCCATGAACCCAGTGTTTAAAGTCTAGTTTTGATTCTCCTTTTCTGCTCTGGCCACGAGGTCAGAGCTTTTACGTTGATCGATAAAAACAACCTCAGCCAGACAAACGTGTGGCGCATCCTGAGCTGTGAGATCGCAATGATCTGAATTTGGGCATAATACTGAGAAGCTCTATAAAATCTTGGGTTCCACCACGATCCATGACTGATCAAGATGCAGGGGATTCGCGTGCTCAGACGGGTGCTCACAAACCCCATCGGATGTTGGGTGTAATTTTGCACGAAGCTGGACTGATTTCACCCCCTCAGATAGAAGTTGCACTTCGCGAACAAGCCCAACTCAAACATCTGCAACTGGGGGAAATTCTGTCGTTACATGGGTGGCTGAAGCAGGAAACGGCGGACTTCTTTGCTGAGCGGTGGGGGCAACTTCTCAATCAGGATAGCGATCGCCCCCTAGGCTTCTATCTCAAAGAAGCCGCACTGCTCACCGAAGCCCAAATTCAAGAACTGCTGAAGGAGCAATGGCAAACCCGAGCCAGGTTTGGGTCGCTGGCAGTTCTCAAAGGGTGGATCAAAGAGCCAACGCTAAAGTTCTTCATCGCTAATTTACGTCCTCAGCATTTGACCCACAGTAACTATATCCAGGTTCAACAGAGTGAGGGACATATAGACACTCCAAAGCCGCCGATCACTCAAGAAGTGCTAGATTCTGACGACTTATCATTTTTCCAGGATGATACACTCATTATTGATGATTTTAAGTGGATTGATTAAGCCACAGCAGTTGCTGTGCAAGCCATTGAAGCCACTGTACGATCATTGAAGTCACTTTACGATCAAGGAAACTTGAAAGACCAGTGTCCTTTAACGGTTAATGGTTATAATCCAGGTGCCGATGTAGCGCAAAAGGGGCACATCTCCGGGGGTTTGGATCTGGCAATTGAAATAATACATGCCGACATTACTCGGGTTACGCACGTTCGAGAGGATAATCTCTACACTGCTACTGGCGGGGATTGGCTCTTTCAGGGCAATCAGAATCAGCCGATTTTCTCGATCCCAGTTGACTTCTTGGATGGGAATTTTCTTGAGAACTTTCCGGCCTGAGGTCAAGGCGATTTCCACTGCCTTGGGATCAATCTCCCCCTTATAGTAATCGGGATAAGAGATGGCAATTTGGGCGATCGCCAGCTTCACTCTCTTGGCCGGGAGTCTCAGCCGATAACGATCCCAGATGCCTGATTTGCCACCATAGTCTAACTGAAAAGGCAATTGATTCTCGGATTTCACCCCACTAAAGAGGGTAAACCCTGACGATTGCTGTGCCCAAGTTGTCGTCGAAAATCCTGCCACCAAACAACCCGTGAGTGCTAGGGCAGAAAGGAAACGGGGCAGGATTGCTTTGGGAAAAGGCATAGTTAGGGGTTCCAAGCAGTAGTGAGTAAAATCTTGATCCAGGTCTACGGCCGTGTGCAGGAAGGTAATCGCCGCGACATTCTTTTATCGAACAAATCCAGTTACTAATATTAACAGATGACTCTCCGATGCCATTACTGGTTCCAGGGAGGCATCTTGCCTGGAATGCACCTTTTCTTTAGCCCCCATGATCCCTGCCACACAGCTGTCTACCCTGACGCAAACGCAACTGGAAAGTTGGGTTGCCCGCGCCCAAACCCATACCTCGCAAGGAACCCTTCCCACCTATATTCCTCGTCTGGCGGAGGCAGATCCCGATGTCATAGCCGTACAAATCCAGACGGACGAGGGCATGGTGTGGACTGCGGGTGAGATCAGTCAGCGGTTTACCCTGATGAGTGTGATCAAACCCTTTGTGCTGCTGTTCTTGCTGGAACAGTTGGGCGAAACCGTTGTCCTGCAACAGGTGGGCACCAAACCGTCGGATCATCCGTTTCACTCCCTAGTGCAGCTCCAAGCCGATCAGGGGTGGCCCCGTAACCCGATGATCAATAGTGGGGCGATCGCCCTGGTGTCGCTGTTACCAGGAATCGATGCGACCAGCCGCTGCGATCGCCTGCGTCAATGGCTGAATCGTCAGGCCGGGTGCAACCTCCAGGTGGACGGGGCAATGCTGGCTTCGGTGGCATCGATGGAAAATTTGCAAAATCAAGCCCTTGCGAATTACCTGCAACTGTCCGAGCGCATCCCTTCAGCGGAGGAAGCCTTAGAAGCCTACAATTGGGTGTGCTGTTTAGCCGGTACTGTGGCGGATCTAGCTCAGTTGGGCCTGTTGTTGGCAGGGGCTGCCGGAAATATCCTGCCGCGATCGCGACGGGCAGTGAACGCCCTGATGCTGAGTTGTGGGCTATATCAGACCTCTGATGTCTTCGCCATGCAAGTGGGGTTACCCACCAAATCGGGGGTGAGTGGGTCGTTGCTGTCCATTGTTCCAGGGGCAGGGGCGATCGCCTGCTACAGTCCTGCCCTGAATCCAGAAGGTCACTCCCTTGCCGGATTGTGGCTGGTGGAGCAATTGTCCCAAGCATTGAATCTAGGGATTTTTGGTTGATGACTAATTTTTTCACGACCTATGGGTTTCTCATCGTCTCCATGCTCCTGGGAGCCATGCTAGGACTCTCCCTCTATTTACCCTTAATGGCGGGGCAGCTATCCTTAGCCAGTCCTGGGTTTTATGCCGTGGGGGGCTATATTGCGGCAATTCTCTCCACCCAGGTGTTCCACTTTACGGGGGAACTGTTCCCCGTGCCCTTACTGCTGCTGGAAATGCTGATCGCAGGGCTGGTCTGTGGGGTTTTGGGGGTACTGGTGGGGGTGCCCGCCCTGCGGTTGCGGGGGATTTATCTGGCGATCGCTACGATTGCCTTTGTTGAGATCCTGAGGATTCTCTCCCTCAACCTCGATATTACTGGGGGCGCTGTGGGCATCTTTGGCATTCCCCAACCCTTTACCAGTCCCCTGGAGTATCTCTGGGTGGTGGGGCCAATGCTACTGGTGAGTATGCTGTTTCTCTACCGTCTAGAGCGGATTCGAGTGGGGCGATCGCTGGTTGCCCTTCGGGAAGATGAACTAGCGGCAAGTGCCATGGGCATCAATCCTACCCATTTCAAGGTTCTGGCCTTTACCCTGGGAGCCATTTTAGCGGGGATGGTGGGAGCGGTTAGTGCCCATTTCTTGAATACCTGGAATGCCCGTCAGGGCACCTTTGACTCCAGCATTGTCTATTTGACCTTTGTGTTGATTGGTGGCTCTCGAACCTTTATGGGGCCAGTCTTAGGGGGAATGGTCTTTACCGCCCTCCCGGAAATTCTCCGGGCGATCGCCGACACCCCCCAGTTACCGATGTGGCTAGCCACCTTTTTGCGGGAGGGGCGGATGATGATCTTTGGGGTGCTGATTGTCCTGGGCACCGTCTTCTTCCCCCAGGGCTTAATTGCACCTAGACGATTCCAGTTTCGGCGTCGCCCCCATCCTGCGGCCCAGCCTAAGGACTAAGAGTTTTTGCTAAATTGGATAGGCTCTTAGGGCTGCTGATGCTCTCTCCCACCCAGAATTTTTTGTATTCAACATGATCTATCCGGTTACTCCCAAGTTGCGCCTCGTGTTGACACTGGTTGGTAGTTTAGTGACCCTCGGAGTGGATTTTCCCGCAGCCCATGCCCAAGGTCGTTTATACACGCCCATCCCGATTACCGTGAATCAAGCAGTCACCGATACCCTCTCGGAGCAGGATATTCCCACGGGGCAGGGAGGATTCGCGCGGGACTATGCGGTCAGCCTCCAATCGGGAGACCAGGTGGCGATCGACCTGACTTCACAGAATTTCGATACGATCGTCACCTTACTGTCTGCGGATGGAGCCACGGTGGCGGAGAACGATGATGGCCCCGATGGGAGTACGAATTCACTATTATTCTCAAGGATTACAAAATCCGGTAACTATGTGATTCGCGTCCGCGCCTTTGGTGAAACCGCCGTTGGGCCGTTTGTGCTCAAGGTGACTCGCCTGAAGCCAGTTTAAGGAGAGGGTCGTCCCCCTTGAGGACTGGCACCGTTGCAATTACCCCTTGCCAATTAATTGAGCAACCCGGAGGGCGGAGGTGACCGCTCCCTCATGCAGCCCATCGCTCAAGTAAGCTCCCGCATGGTATGTATGGTTTTCTCCATTGGTACTCACCACTTCATCTCGGTATTTAAACGCCTCGACGGTGAAGAGCGGTGTATGGTGCTGCTGAATATGCAAGATCCTGTCCGGGGAAATCAAGCTCTCCAGATTAAAGGCCAGACTATAGTTCTCAGGGGGGGAATTCCCGGAGGCAGTGATGCCACACAGCTGGTTGAGAGCAGCATTGTAGCCCCAGCCCTTTGCTGTCTGAAAGAAATCAAACTCTGACATTTGCTGGATGCCGTAACGGTTGTACATCGCTGTATCTGTATGTAACACCGTTTGCACCCGATTAGCTCGCCAGGCTGAAAACCGCCGGGTTTCGGCATCGGTGGCATCAGCTAATAAGTGCATCACCTGATCCGGTGGGGTGGCAAAAACCACTTTATCGAAGGTTGCGATGCTCGGAGAGCGGTCTTTGACCATCGCCCCCTCTGCTAGACGGATCTTGACCCCATCGCTGGTTCTGTTAATGGCTGCAACCGCAGTGTTGAGCCAGAGTTCACCCCGAAAACGTGCCAGAATTTTTTCCACATAGGAATACACCCCGCCTTTAATTCTCACCCACTTGACAAAGATGTACTCTCGTAGGGCCGGCATCGCCAGTTCTGCTGGGAAATTGCCAATCAGTTCAAAGGGCATCGAGTAACTGTACATGGTCAGCAATTTCAGCCAACAATTGCGCAGGCCGGGTTGTTTTAAATGCTCCTCCATAGCCTGATCATAAAAATCCTGCATTTTGGTAAATCGCATTTTCATCCAGAAGCCAGCGGAACGGGCATAGAGTGTATCCAGTCGCAGATATTCAATCAACCGCTGGAGGCCGCTAAAGTTTTTTTGGATCATCTTGCCTGAAAGCAAGTGACGACCATCCTGAAGAAATAGAGCAGAACCAATATCAACGGGTTCTAATTCCACCCCTAGTTCTTGCATCAGATGCAGAAAGTTGTAAAAAACAACGGGAAATTCGAGCACACCATTTTCTAAAATCTGCTCACAATTGCTGTGATTGGGCTGCACATTTTTGTTGAGGGTGCGAATATGTCCACCCAAAACAGGCTGCTGCTCGATCACAGTCACATGATGCCCCTGTTGATCCAGCCAGTAGGCTGTCACGAGACCACTGGCTCCACCCCCAATAATTGCGATTTTCATAGCTGACTCGCCGACAGGATTTGGTCTTAGCCTAGAAGTGGATCTCCTGACAATCGTTGATATAAAAGTGCCCCCGTCCAAAATGTAGCGGCGAATCCGGGATAGCCGGAGGAAGCATTACAAAAATAGAAATGCTTCAGGGAAGTCTGGTGATTGAGCCGACCCAGTCCCATATTCCGGGGAGTGAGACTAGAACCATAGGAATTGCCCTGGGGACACCAGCAAAATCGCTCGTTGGTGGTGGGGCTACCCGTGATTTTAAACACGAGATGTTTTCTGAAATCAGGAACGTAGTGTTTTTCCACCACATCCAGGATAGAGTCTAGAATTTCTGATTTTTTCTGCCGATAGGCCTTGGCATCCGTTGCTTGTAATTGCTTGAAGTACTCGTAGTTAGCAACGGTCAAAAATTCGACAATTTGACAGTCTGGGGGACAGTCCCGCTGGTGATTGGTTAAGAGAGTTGGGGTGGTAATCGCAAAACTGGGATTGGAAAAGTCATGGTGATCATACATCTGCTCAAAGGCTTGATTTAAATCTGGATTCCCAGTATGAAAAGTATTCCATTTGCCAAATCCATAATTACGCAGATCCAGATCCTGCACCACACAGTAGGCCATGAAGTTGGAAGGGGAGTATGGATAATTGAGTTTCTGGCGAACTGAGCGGGAGAATTTTTCCAGGCCAATCATCTCGGCTGCTTTCTTGGGATCGAGGTTGCAGATGATGGTTTCAGCGGTAAATTCATAGGTTTCATGGGTTATGCGATCGCGGGCTTTGACACCACACACCTCCCGGTCGGTAACGATGAAATCCGTGACCTCAAGATTCAGTAAAACCTTGCCATGATGCTCTTCAATCACTTTGACTAAGGACTGAATTACATGTTCAAAGTGTTGAGTGGGGTAGAATGCCCCTTCTTGATAGCCCGTAAATAGGATCACCCAGGCGTAGAACGAGAGTTGATTCGGTGGCAATAAAAAATCTGGCCACTGCAACGCCAACAGAGTTTGTGCCGCCTGCGGCAGGTTGAAACGATCGAAGACATCTTGCAGGGTGCTGTGGAGGTAGCCGATCGCACTGAAGACTGCTCCCAAATGTTTGAGGACTTGTGTTGGATTCACGGGGGGAGACAAGTACTTTAAACCTTGCCGGGTTTTTTGCACTTCCTCAACAAATTGACGCAGGCGATCGCCATCTTGGGGGAAAAGTGTAGACAGTCGCCGGATCAGTTCCGTTGGGTTGGAGGGAATGTCCAGGGAGTAACCCGGCATCCGCATGTGGTCAAATCCATCGGGGTGATAGCGCTCGAAGGTCACCCCTTGCTCCAGACCGAGTTTCTTCAGCACCCGATGAACCGTATGTCCCTCACCACAATCCCAAACGTAATGTAGTTGTGCATTAAACCGATAGTGTTTCGCCATCGTAAACGTGTGGCCAAAACCGCCTGGATACTCATGGGCTTCCAGAACTTGCACAGTTTTGCCAGATTTAGCCATCAACGCCCCAAACACCAGAGCCGACAGGCCACTTCCTACAATCAGATAATCGGGTTTCATCGGACGGTTCCTGCTAATATTTCCCGTCAGTTAACATTTCCCTGGTTTCTCCCATCCGGTTCCGCACCATCGGATCAATCTGTGGTTTCTCAACATCGCCCCGGTCTTGCCAACCCCTCAGGGACAAACGTCTCGTCGGATGAAACTTTCAGCCTGATTATGCCCTGGGTGCATCAGGGCAAAACCAACAGACTGTGGATCAAAGAATAGCTGTTCAAATTTCTCTTGTTAACAAAACCATCCACGGAGCCACAATTGTGTCCTCCCGATCACCTATAGGGTGAACGGAGGGATTGACCGCCAGAATCGCTGGGATAGGGAGTGGGGGATTAGTCCTCTCGTTTTTCAATTGCGATCGTCAAATGCAGTACCATCGCCCCAATCGCCCCCACGGCTGCCAAAACTGGAAAGAGCGCTGCACTGATGACACCCCCGACCACTCCAATGGTCACTGGAATTTCAATCAGGATTCGCCCTTCTTCGTTTTTCAACAAAATACGGCGAATATTCCCTTCGTGGAGGAGTTCCTTGACTTTGTCAACAAGTTCATCCCCCTTGATGGTAAATTCTTCCACATTGACCTTGCCTTCGGTCTGGGTTGCGGTGGGTTCGACGGTTGGTGACGTTGCTTCCCCCGTTCCCTCGGATTTTTCATCAAATGTGTCCATGTTCTAGCCCTCCACGATTGCAGTTTTCAAGGGACTCGAAATCAATACCTTCTCAAACCTGTAGCTCGCTGACCTGAAGGAACCACCTCACCCCTATTCTGTTACAGGTGTCATCGATCTATAGCAAAAACGACATATGTCTCCACAGTAGCAACGATAGCCCCTACCACAAACTATAGCGCTGCACAGCGCTGGCAAGAGGTTATTCAGGCAGGGTTGTAGATGACTGAGCTTTGACATCCTCCCCTCCTAACCGCAAAGCGGTATAGAAGGGGATTCTCCAGAAACGTCCTCAAACAAAGACATCTGCACAATGACAGCAACTCGTTCTCGATTTCCGGTTTGGTTCCCAGGCTCACCGACCAACGTCGGTGATATTTCCTTGCAACCTGTCAGTTCAGGTTTGGGCGTAACTTTCGGGCTGACCACCCGTAGGGAAGCGATTCCAAGCTTTTGAGCCGTGCGTTGAGCAATCACCACCGCAGCATCCACATCTGCATCTTCATGATGACCGCAGTTTTCACAGACAAACTTTTCACCATCCCGGTTGCCGGGGCTGACATAGTGGCATTGCGAGCATTCCTGACTGGTGTGGTGCGCCGGAACATCAATTACCCAGTGACCAAGTTTGTTCGCCTGATGCTCAGTTTTGACGCGCAAATTGTACCAGGAAGCATCAGAAATTGCCTTATTCAGTGCGGACTTAGCCGCTTGTCCATTCTGGATGAACATGCCTGTTTCAGGGTCTTTCCTGGGCTTGCACCGCGCCTTCATCCCTTTGATATTGAGGTCTTCAAATCCAATCACATCGGCACTCGCCGCGATCTTACGTGCAAGCTTCCACTGAAAATCATCGCGCACACGACGAATCTTCTGATGCAAACGTGCAACACACTGATGAGCTTTGAAGCGATTCTTGGAGCCTTTCTTCTTCCGGGACAATCGACGCTGCCGGATTTCAAGATGACGCTGAAACCGCTTACCAATGTTGGGATTTGGGTCAACCGTTCCATCAGCCATTGCTGCAATCTTTTTGATGCCACGGTCAACACCGTTCACCGATTGCAATTCGTCAATCGTTTTCTTTGGCAAGTCGGGAATAGAATCATCTCGCAGCAACAGGCTGGCATACCACCCATTTACTTCACGGGTTACGGTGACGGTGCGGATCTCCCACGATTGTGGGATGTCTCTCGACTTGAAGAATCGCATATCTCCCAACGTGGGGAAAACGATGTGATTCCCGTTCACCTTTACGGTTTTGGGCTTGAACTCAAACGAGTTGAAATCATTACGGCTCTTGGTCTGTGGGAATCCAGACTTGCCTTGAAAGAAGCGATTGAAAGCAGTAGCGAGGTGTCTCAAGGCTTGCTGCAACACATCAGCACTGACCGTTTTATACCAGGGTCTAGCCTGCTTCAGTGCGACCAGCCCAGAGGATTGCATTTCGTAGGCGCTGCGTCGTGGATTAAATGGCTTATCCTGCTTCCCACTCCGCAAGCTCGATTTGTCTTCTTTCCACGGCTCACCGTTAGCGGCAGACCAAACCACCGAGCAAGTCAACGGACACGCTTCAGCCTTGGATCACAGAGAGCAGAAATCCCCTTGAATGAATCCTTGGTTATAACTATCAATTCGGTCTGCAAGGTTGTAGTTGACCATGCCGCGCAGCATTCCCAACCAGGAGAACATTGTTTCTTCCTGTCTGACATTTGGAATGAGCTTAAAGCGGTAAGCGGTCTGCATAGAACCTTTCAATCGTGCTATCAATATGATAGCAGTTAAGAAACGGAAGTGTCACTGTGAAACAGGTTTTAATTCGAGTCTCTGAAAAAGAAGCGGAACAGTTAAAAAAATACTGTGAACTTACAGAGCGAACGCAGAATGATGTCCTGCGTGAGTTAATCAGGAGATTGTCAGTCTCCGGGGCATTGAACCCCATCGACTGACCTCCTATCCCCCATACGACCAAGACCGTCGCCTATGGTCGCAGTACCCCGGAGGTTTAGATGGTGGGACGGCACTCTGCCAGAATCTCTTGCATTTGCACCACCGCCCCAATCACCGCGATCGCTGGAGCTTCGAACTGCTGCTCTTCAACCTGGGCGACAATAGTTCCTAAGGTGCCAATCAGTTCTGTTTGTTCTGGTCGGGTGCCCCAACGTACTAGCGCCACAGGGGTTTCAGCTGCGAGGCCAGCCTCCTGGAGTTGCGCCACAATCACCGCCAGGTTGTGAAGCCCCATGTAGATCACAATGGTTTCCGATCCCTGGGCGATCGCCGCCCAATTGATCTGGGGACGATATTTACCCGCCGATTCATGTCCGGTGACAAAGGTAACGGAGGAACTATAGAGGCGATGGGTGAGGGGAATCCCCGCATAGGCCGGGGCAGCAATGCCAGCCGTGACCCCCGGCACCACTTCTACCGGAATGCCAGCGGCTACCAGCTCGGCCATTTCCTCACCACCACGTCCAAAAACAAAGGGGTCACCTCCCTTAAGCCGGACAACAATTGCAGCGGTGTGGGCAGATTCGATCAGCAGTTGCGTTGTTTGATCCTGGAGTCGGGAATGACGTCCTCGACGCTTGCCGGCATCGATCAATACTGCATGGGGATTCACCATTGCCAGAATCGGGGGACTCACCAAGGCATCGTAGATCACCACATCGGCGGACTCCAGCAGAGTCTTGCCTTTGAGGGTGAGCAATCCAGGGTCACCGGGGCCAGCACCAACCAGATAGACTTTACCGAAACGCTGCATGAAGGATGAAGGGGCGGGAGGGACAGGAAACGTCAGTCTATCCCGTTTCCCCCACGATTGACTACCAACCCAATTCTATCGGGGCGTTCGGCCATGGAGCGTCCAGTGGGAGGCTTTAGATCGAGCAGGAATCAGGAAATAGGAGTCAGAAGTCAGAAGTCTGGATTCTCGATTGACGACTGCAATACAACCCCAACAGGATTAACAAACTGATGCCTACCAGGTACTTGATCGGTTCTGGAATCAGGGGACTCGGGGGAAAAGAAACCCTCAATGATCCCCGCCACGACTAGCAAGGGAATGATCCCGTAAACAAGCTGGGCCGCCTGCTGACCATAGTAGCGCAGGGCATCAGCGCGACGATAGATCCCTGGAAACAGCAACGCTCTGGCTATTAACAGTCCGGCTCCCCCTGCCAGAAAGATGGCGGGGAGTTCCAACGCCCCATGGGGCAGGACAAACGCCCAGAAGGGATAGGCTAGATGATTCTGAGCTACCAGGGTGGCGATCGCTCCAATCAATAAACCATTGATGGCTAGAATCAGGACGGTAAAAATCCCAGCGGAGATGCCCCCGGCAATGACGCGAAAGGCAACGCTGAGGTTGTTGATCATAATGTTGCTAGAAGCCAGCGGCTCCACCCCCACAATCGAGCCTGTCCAGAGTTCCCCCTTGTCCTCAACTTGGCTAATCAGATCCGCTGGCACAACCAGGGCTAGAAAGGTAGGATCTTGCCAGCTATGCCACCAAGATACGAGGGCGGCCAAGGCAAAAATGGTCGTTGCCAGCGCGGTGTAGGCAAAGGTCTGTTGAACCATCGCCGGGAGTCCCCAACAATAAAACGCTTGCACCGCTTGCCACTCTTGCCGCCGAGAGCCCTGGTAAATTTGACTGTAGGCACGACTGGTGAGGTTTTGCAAATCGCGGATTAGCACCTCTCCCAGGGCTTGGGTGCGGGCGCGAGCCAAATCAGCTGAAACCGAGCGATACAGGCTCGCAAGCTGGCGAATTTGTCCAGCTTTTAGAGACGGGAGCTTGCGGGTCTCCGCTTGCTTCAGCAGTTTATCCAATTGCTGCCAATCCGATTCCCGGCGTCCGATCCATCGTTGCAGATTCATGATCCTCTAGCTTTTACAGAAGCTGAGACCTAGCCTAACCTAAGAGAGCATCTAAACTTTGTGACCCCCCTCTGCGACTCCTGTGCCTATGTCACTGCGTCCTAGCTCCTATAGTCCGTTCCAGCCTTTAAGTGTCGGTAATGTGGTAACGGTGGGTCTACGCCTCTACCGTTCTCACCTGAAACAATACTTTTTGCTCTCCTTGCGGGCTTCCCTGTGGTTTCTGGTGCCGATTTACGGTTGGGCCAAGTTTTTTGCCCTCTCGGCACTGATTGCCCGGTTAGGGTTCCAGGAATTAATTAACCAACCCGAAACTGTCAGTACAGCTAGGACGTATATCAATCGACGCATGTGGGATTTTCTCGCCTGTGCTGTCTTGGTGGCGATCGCCCTGGGGGTGGTGGTGGGCATTTTTGTGGTGGCTGTCTTGGTGTTGGTGCTAATGGGAGCCGCGATCACGGCGGCGGTAGGCCCTAACTTGGCGTTGATTGTCAGCTTTGTCCTCTTGGGGTTCGTCGCCGCTATGGTGTTGATTCTAGGCTTGATGTGGATTGGATCGCGGGTGATGTTGGCGGAAATTCCCCTGGCCATTGAGGCCGAAACGGATGCTGTCAAAACCATTCGTCGTAGTTGGGAATTAACCCAGAGTTCGGTCTGGCGGGTTATGGGGATTATTGGGGTGGCAGCGCTGATTACCCTCCCCTTACAGATGATCGTACAGATAATTGCCACCCTGGTGCAGTACGGCCCCGCCGTCATCGCCAGAGGAGAATCAGGCATGGTTGTAGTGTTATCGTTTCTAGCCTCTTATATCATCGGGGTGTTGGGCAGTGCCCTAGTTCTTCCCTTTTGGCAATCGTTGAAAGCGGCCCTCTACTATGACCTGCGGTGTCGCCGGGAGGGGTTAGGTCTGGAGCTTCCCCCTCCCCCCGAGAGTTCGCCTCGACCCCAGGAATAATCCGCCACAGTTGCTGCCCCAATCAATGATTGACATCGAGATCAATATCTATGCATCTTCTCAACCACATTACCCTGCAAACCCCTGAAAGTGTTGAACTAGAGCTGGTACTGGCTGGCATTGGCAATCGCGCCTTAGCCCTGGGACTGGACTACACCATCCTGGCGATCGCCTTGACGGTGTTTCTGTTGCTGTGGGGGTTTTTAGTCAGCCAATTTGTTGATCTCCTGTCCAGCCAAAATCTTGACAGTGGTGAGCTAGGACTCTGGGCACTGGCGATCGCCCTGCTGATCTTGTTCACAGTCTATGTTGGCTATTTTGTAATCTTTGAAACCCTGTGGCAAGGGCAAACCCCAGGAAAACGAGTTGCTCGGTTGCGTGTGATTCGCGATGATGGCCGACCGATGCGATTACCCCAGGCAACCCTACGGGCACTGCTTCGTCCCATGGACGACTTACTCTTCTTGGGAGCCTTCTTGATCATCTTCGGCCATCGGGAAAAACGCCTCGGCGATTGGGTCGCGGGCACCCTGGTCATCCAAGAAGCAGCACCCCTCAACCCCAAAGACTTCGTTTTGACCGCTGCCGCTCCGCCCCTGGCCCGTCAACTCCAAGAAATTGCCCAAGTCAACCAGCTCCAACCCGAGGACTTTGCCCAGGTAAGGAATTATTTGCAACGTCGCCAAAGTCTGGCGAAAAAACCGCGAGAACAGATTAGCCTCCAACTTGCCAGACACATCAAGACTCTGATTGCCCTAGAACAGGTGCCCCCCGGTGTGACCGCCGATCTGTTTCTGGAAGCAATCTATCTGGCCTACCAGCAATCCACGCCGCGATGAAGGCTCCATCGGTAAAAAATGAGGCAGAAAATTGTAAGGCTTTCTGACCCGATCCAAAAATAAGTTCATGATTTTAATAGATTTAACTTATTCTATAAATAAGTAACCCTAATCTTGAACTACCATGCCCTTGGTAATCTTGGTCGCCGATGATGATCTGGGAATTCGTTTGTGTATTAGTGATTTTCTAGAAGCATCTGGTTTTACTGCGATCCTGGCCCAGAATGGACAGGAAGCACTGGCACTGGTGACCAAATTTCAGCCCCATCTGATTATTACGGACATCACCATGCCGTTAATGGATGGCTATGAGTTGGTGCGACATGTCCGCCAAGATCCAGCATTTCGGCTCCTACCCGTAATTTTTCTGACAGAGCGTAACAACACTCTGGATCGGGTTCGAGGGTATCAGGTCGGGTGTGATGTCTATCTCCCCAAACCCTTTGAACTGCAAGAATTAGGAGCGGTGGTTCGCAATCTGTTGGATCGATCCCAGATGATTCAAACGGCATGGCAATACACCTACAAAGATGCGGTGCCCCCATCCCCTGCTTCTCTGGCTCCCAAAGATCTACCACCCTTCACCACCAATGTGGGTAGCTATTGGGGAGAGCAACTCCCCTCAGCCTCCGCCGAACGGTTGTCAGACCCTCATGGGGTGGTGCAATCCCTCACGACGACCTTGCCCTTTGCCCTGCATTTTACGGATCGGGAACAGGAGGTGTTGGCCCTGATTGTCGATGGGCTATCGAATGTACAAATTGGCGATCGCCTGCACCTGAGTCCCCGCACCGTTGAGAAACATGTCAGTGGTCTCCTGCGGAAAACGGCCACCAGCAATCGCACTGAGCTGGTTCACTTTGCCATGAAGTATCACCTCGCCAGTTGAAGTGACGATTAACAATAGCCAGAGCACAAGATTTGTGGCGATGGCGTGTTAGGGAGCCTCTTAGAATCGACGTTTGACAGTCTGATCCAGTCCTCATCTGCCTGACTAGCGCTATAAAGAATGGAGCCAGCTACCCGAGGCGTTGCAGCCCCGACTAACTAGCTCCATCCATTAGACTCACCATGCATTCGTCGATCGGACGTTAAACGTTCCCAGGGACGGGCTAATCGTCGTCGTTGTCATCAACGCCATCATCAATGAATTCCTCTTCATCTTCAAGAACGAAGGGAGAGACAACTTCATCTTCCGTGCCCCGAACCCCATAGCCATAGGTGGCACGGTCTTCAAACCCATTTTCCAGACTGTAGGTGCGAGCGGTGCGATCGTCTAACACCACGTCTTTGAGATCGACATCCTCGTCATAAATTGCACTGTCATAGGTGAGATCAATGTCGGGACTACTGGGTTCTTCATAGGCATTGAATCCAGTTCCTGCCGGAATCAGTCGTCCAATAATGACGTTTTCCTTTAGACCTCGCAGCCAATCTGATTTGCCTTCAATCGCAGCTTCCGTCAGCACCCGGGTGGTTTCCTGGAAGCTGGCAGCGGAAATAAAGCTATCGGTATTGAGCGAGGCTTTCGTAATCCCTAAGAGCACTGGTGTGTACTCTGCAGGAGCCCCCCCAGTAATCGACATGGCCTCGTTGACTTGTTCAATCTGGTAGAGTTCCACCAGTTCTCCGGGCAGCATGGTGGTATCCCCCCCATCGTCTAGCCGGGCTTTAGAGGTCATCTGCCGCACCACGACTTCAATATGCTTGTCCGAGATATCAATCCCTTGGGACTGATACACTGACTGCACCTCATTCACTAGAAAGGACTGCACCTTTTGCAAGCTGATCAGGGCTGCATCATGGATACCCAGGGTTTCTCGGTTGAGCTTAAAGAAAACTTCCAGGATTTCGTGAGGATTGGCAGGGCCATCGGTGAGGGGCTCGGCAGCTTCGACCACCTGACCATCACTGACGATCAGGTTCTGTCCAGGGCCGAGGGGATAGTCGGTAATCACCCCATCGGCTTCCAGAATCTTGATCTCGACGGAATCATCATCCTCACCGTACAAAACCTGAGCGGTGCCCGGTCGCTCGGCCAAGACACAGGCTTCCTTGGGCTTACGGGCTTCTAGAAGCTCTTCAATCCGAGGAAGACCCTGGATGATGTCCCCAGTCTTAGCGCGCTCAAATACCAATAGCACCAGATTGTCACCCCGCTGCACCAGATCGCCATCATTGATGTGCAGCACCGCACCCGGAGACACCCGGTAGGGACGAGCCAAGCGCAATGTGATCAGAGAACCCTCAACGTGGAGGACCTGTCCCGATTCTGCGGTATGAATGCCCGGGGGCAATCTCGCTATTGGCGACCAGTAAATCGCCAACCTTCACCTTGGGTGTCTGATCTTGGGTGTCGATCTGCATCTTATCGGCATCTCGCACCACCAGAATCCGGCGAATCGCCTCAGCTCCTTCCCGAATCCCCTGAACTTCTCCCGGCTCTTTACACTGAATTTCGGTGCGGGCGACAACGGCTCCTGGCTTGATCTCATGGCCGTCTTCAACGAGAAGGCGGGTATGGGTACTGCCCTGGGTGGGATCAGCGGCAATATCTCGTCGCACGACCAAGGACTCCAGAATGACCAGTTGCAGGCGCATCACCTCTGGCTCGGTTTCGTCAGGAACGAGTTCGATGTCAGCCGCCAATTGGGGCGCATCCTTGCCAATCTCCAATACCAGTTGGGTACGGAGAAGTTCCAGCCCTTCCACCGACTTGACGCGATCGCCGTCTTTGAAGGGAATCCGCTGCACTGCCCGCAGACTTATGGAACGTCCGACTTCACTGGTGGACTCTTGACTGGGCACCGATGGCTCGTTGGGCACCGGAAACTCAGTCACCGGGCGGAGGAGAATTGCTGATCCTTCGGGGGTTTCTACATACTCGACATACCGCAGATCATTCACAGACAATCCGGACATCACTTCCTGGCCAGGGCTGGCAATACTTTCGTGCTTCACCAGCAGTTGGTCGGGACTATCCACCATGTGCAGATCCCCTGGCTTAATGACAATTTCACGGAGAATGTCATTTTTCTGAGTGACTTCGATTACCCCACTGTTCTGACAGAAGATATCCTTGACAATTTCGGTTCCTGCTTCAATAAACTGACCGTCTTCCACCAGCAACAGGGAAATATCCTTGTTGATCTCATGGGCTTCTTCAGGAATCCAGAGCAGGGTTCCGCCCTGAACCACTTCATAGCCCTGCTTTGCCTTGCCTTTTTTGGCAACTTCTACCCCAGAGTACTTAAGAATGCCCCCAGTTTGGGTGTGATAGCGGTTATCAATCAGTTCCGCCACCACCTGACCGTTTTGTACTTTGGTGCCGGGGGTTGCCTTCAGGGAGAACGATTGATTGGCATTGGTTTCAATCAAGTAGTGATCGCGTCCTTGCTGACTCTCAACACGGACTCGGGCGGTGTCGAGTAAGACGGATGCGGTAATGATTTCCACCTCTCGCCCCCCTTTGCCATCTTTCTCTTGGGGCAGCCGCACGACCCCACCATTTTCAGTGACCAGTTTGGTTTCAGCCACGACGCCACCCGCCACAA
Source organism: Neosynechococcus sphagnicola sy1 (assembly GCF_000775285.1). Classification (NCBI taxonomy): domain Bacteria; kingdom Bacillati; phylum Cyanobacteriota; class Cyanophyceae; order Neosynechococcales; family Neosynechococcaceae; genus Neosynechococcus; species Neosynechococcus sphagnicola. Next base: position 50,588 of record NZ_JJML01000015.1, read on the forward strand.
TGCGATCGCCGTTTTTGACAATCGGTTCGGCTCCCGGTGGTAAGTTATAGACCTCGCCGGCGAGGACCCAAATCAAACCACCCCGTTGGGCGTTGCGGGTGGTATTCCCTTGGCGATCGCGTTTTTCTTCGGGAACAATGTCGGCAAACCGCACCTCACCTGCGAGGTCGGAGGCCACATCTTTCTGGGCTTTTTCAGTGGTTTTACGGGTTCGTCCCGTAATCGGCACTTCGGCCAGGATGTGGTCTTTCTTCACCGCTTGCCCATTCCGCGTCACCAACAGGGTTGAACCCTGGGGAATGGGGATGGTTTCTTTGGTCGATCCAGACTCCAGAACAATCTCTGTGTTGGCTTCGATCACGAGAGCATCTTCCCCGTGGCGGGTACGAAAAGGTCGGGCGCGCAAGTTCTTGGGATAGCGGACAATGCCATCAAAGTTCGCCTTGGTTTGGCGAGCCATTTCACCCGTAAACACCCCGCCGGTATGGAAGGTACGCATGGTCAGCTGGGTACCCGGTTCCCCAATGGACTGGGCAGCAATAATGCCCACCGCTTCGCCAATGTCAACTAAGTGGGCATGGGCCAAACTCCAGCCGTAGCAATGCTGGCAGACCGACCGGGTGGCTTCACAGGTCAGGGGCGATCGCAAGAGCACCTCTTCAACCGCGGCTTTGCCAATTGCTTTGGCGAGTTCATCCGACAGTGGCTGGTTACGGCTGGCAATAACCTCACCGGTTTGGGGATGCACAGCATCGGCTGCGAGCACCCGTCCTAACAATCGATCCTTCAACGGAATCAGGACGCGATCTCCATCCGTCATACTCCGCAGGGGTACCCCTCGTTGAGTGCCACAGTCAATCTCACGAATAATCACATCCTGAGAGACATCCACCAGACGCCGGGTGAGATAGCCAGAGTCAGCGGTTCTCAAGGCCGTATCCACCAGACCCTTCCGGGCCCCGTAAGACGAAATAATATACTCCGTAACCGTCAACCCCTCTCGGAAATTGGTCTTGATCGGCAGGTCAATGATCTCCCCCTGGGGATTTGCCATCAGACCGCGCATCCCCACCAGTTGCCGCACTTGGGAAATATTTCCCCGGGCTCCTGAGAACGCCATCATGTAGACCGAATTCAGCGGGTCATTGGATTTGAAGTTACGAACCACTTCATCTTTGAGTTCTTCGTTGGTGCTATTCCAGGTATCAATGACCTTTTGGAACCGCTCGACCTCCGTAATCTCCCCACGGGTATAACGAATTTCTGTCTCCCGGATCGTCTCCTCCGCCGCTTCTAACAATCGGCGCTTACTGGGCGGTACCTGGAGGTCATCAACACTAATGGAAACCCCGGCCTTGGTGGCAAATCGAAAGCCTAAATCCTTGAGTTCATCTGCCACTTGCGCCGTCCGCGCAGTTCCATAGTGGATAAATGACCATGAAATCAGATTTCGCAGTTGCCCCTTGTTAATCACCCGGTTGCGAAAAATTTGCTTCTTTGGTTCTTGCGCTGCCATGACGTTTCCCGCCTTTACCGTCTGAATGATTAAGTCTGAACTGTGTGTTCTATCTGCCCAACAGAATCTAGTCTGCTAGAACCTCGTGAACCGTCTTGTTGTAGATAATGCGTCCGGGAGTGGTACGAATATATTGGGAAATCAGATTTCCCTCGGCATCTTCCCGAACGCGCCGGAGGGGCACTTGGCTTTTCTCTGCATGGAAGATCTTCGTCACCGTCCCATCCACCCCCTGCTCAATTTTGGGAGCCCCCTCGGGTTCCTCTGTCTCGACTAGGCCGTCAAATTTCACCCAAACATAGGTATGAAGCGCCACTTGGTGCTGCTCATAGGCAATCACCGCATCTTCAAGATCGCCAAAGTAGCGTATGGCTGCATCAGGTTGAACGGGGTTGTCCGCCGTTAAGTAGTAACACCCCAAAACCATGTCCTGACTGGGAGTCACCACTGGACGACCCGTTGCCGGCAGTAGGATATTGTTAGAAGCCAACATCAACAGTCGTGCCTCTGCCTGGGCTTCTAAAGACAGCGGCACATGCACAGCCATTTGATCCCCATCAAAGTCAGCGTTGAACGCTGGACAAACCAAGGGATGGAGTTGAATGGCTCGCCCTTCCACCAAAATGGGTTCAAAGGCTTGAATCCCTAGTCGATGCAGCGTCGGTGCTCGGTTGAGCATGACCGGGTGTCCCTCGATCACTTCCTCTAAAACGTCCCAAACGCTGGCATCCCCGCGCTGAATTAGTTTTTTAGCGGCCTTAATGTTATTGACCAAGCCCTGACGAATCAGCCGATGAATCACAAAGGGTTGAAATAGCTCAATGGCCATTTCTCGAGGCAGGCCGCACTGGTGCATTTTGAGCTTGGGGCCAACCACAATCACAGAGCGTCCCGAATAGTCTACCCGCTTACCCAAAAGATTCTGGCGGAATCGTCCCTGCTTGCCTTCAATGATATCTGACAGGGATTTCAGCGGTCGGTTATTGGCTCCAACGACGGTCCGACCTCTGCGGCCATTATCGATTAGCGCGTCCACAGCCTCCTGAAGCATTCGCTTCTCGTTGCGGACAATAATTTCTGGAGCCAGAATTTCCTGGAGGCGTGCCAGACGGTTATTGCGGTTAATGACTCGCCGATACAGATCATTCAGATCAGAGGTCGCAAACCGCCCACCATCCAACTGCACCATGGGTCGCAGATCCGGCGGAATCACCGGGATGTAGGTGAGTACCATCCATTCCGGTTTGGCACCCGTGGCTACAAAGTTGTCGATCACTCGCAGGCGCTTAATCAGCTTGGCGCGTTTCTGACCTTTAGCGACGGCAATTTCTTCTCGGAGCTGCTCTGCTTCGGCTTCTAGTTGAATATCTTGGAGTAGTTGCTGCAAAGCTTCGGCACCAATCCCAACTTCCACGCCCACCAGTTGGGACTCTTCACTGTAAAGTTGATCCTCAATCTCAATCCACTGATCTTCGGTCAGCAATTGCTTGTAGGTGAGATTGTCTGCATTCCCAGCATTGAGAACCACATAGGCATTGAAATAGACAATCTGCTCCACATCCCGGAGAGGCATGTCCAACAAAATCGAGATGTAGCTGGGAATCCCCTTCAGGTACCAGACATGAGCCACTGGAGCAGCCAGTTTAATATAGCCCATGCGATGGCGGCGTACCCGTGATTCTGTGACCTCGACGCCACACCGTTCACAAACAATCCCGCGATGGCGCACCCGCTTATACTTACCACAGTGACACTCCCAATCCTTTGCGGGGCCAAAAATCCGCTCACAAAATAACCCGTCCATTTCTGGCTTCAGGGTTCGGTAATTGATTGTTTCTGGCTTGGTGACTTCTCCCACCAATTGACCATTAGGGAGAGTGCGCTCTCCCCACTGGCGGATGCGGTCTGGAGAGGCCAGACTAATCTTGACATAGTCAAACCGCTGTTCTTGCTTGGGCATCACGTGCAGCTTCCCCTTGATGAATCATGACTTGAAGGCTGAGAACTGAGAGATCGCGCGCTCAGTTCTAATATCCTGTTGGCTCCGTCCACGGCGAATTTGTCCCAGACGCATTCCGGCTCAATCAAGCATCTTCCTCTTCCAGTTCTTCCCTGGAGATTGATTCGTAGGTAGGACGGGAGGGTGCCCGACGACTATTGACATCCGCCATCAAATCTACCTCTAAATCACGACTGGAGCCGTCTTCCTTGGTTTCCAGCTTATGAACCGCTACATCCAGGCACAAAGATTGCAGTTCTCGCATCAATACCTTGAAAGACTCAGGGGTGCCGGGGCGAGGAATCGCCTTGCCTTTGACAATGGCATTCAGCGCTTCATTACGCCCTTGCATATCATCTGACTTGACGGTCAGCAGTTCCTGAAGGGTATAGGCAGCGCCATAGGCTTCTAGCGCCCAGACTTCCATTTCACCAAAGCGCTGCCCCCCTTGCTGCGCCTTACCACCTAGGGGTTGCTGGGTAACCAAGGAGTAGGGACCGGTGGAACGAGCATGGATCTTGTCATCGACCAAGTGAACCAGTTTCAGCATATAGGCTTTGCCCACCGTCACCGGACGATCAAAGGGTTCCCCCGTCCGGCCATCAAATACCTGAATTTTGCCCGGATTATTGGGATCAAACATCCAGTCCTTGCCCGTTTCTTCTCGGGCAGTCAACAGTTTGCCGTGAACGGTGCTGCGAGAAGCCTCAACACCATGCATTTCATCAAAAGGTGTCAGCTTAAAGCGCACTTCCAGGTTTTCTGCGGCCCAACCCAACAGACACTCGTAGACCTGGCCCACATTCATACGGGAAGGAACCCCCAAGGGATTCAAGACAATATCAACGGGTCTGCCATCCTCAAGGTAGGGCATATCCTCAATCGGGAGGATCCGAGAGATAATCCCTTTATTTCCATGGCGGCCTGCCATTTTATCGCCCACCTGAATTTTCCGCTTCTGGGCTACGTAGACCCGAACCACCATATTGGCTCCAGGGGGGAGTTCATCTCCCTGTTCCCGGGTAAACAAGCGGACATCGACGACCCGCCCCCGCTCCCCATTGGGAACTCTCAGGGAGTTGTCGCGGACATCTCGGGCTTTTTCGCCAAAAATGGCTCGTAAGAGCTTTTCTTCCGGGGGTTGATCGGATTCGCCCTTGGGGGTGACTTTGCCAACAAGAATATCCCCTGCTTCTACCCAGGCTCCCTTGCGGATGATGCCGTTTTCATCCAGTTGCCGCAGGGAGTCTTCCCCCACATTGGGAATTTCTCGGGTAATTTCTTCAGGCCCCAGCTTGGTCTGCCGGGCTTCAATTTCATATTTCTCGACGTGGATGGAGGTATAGGTATCGTGTTGAACCAGTTTCTCGCTAATCAGAATTGCGTCTTCGTAGTTGTATCCCTCCCAAGGCATGTAGGCTACTAAGATGTTCTGCCCCAAAGCCAGTTCCCCTCCCTCTGTAGCGGAGCCGTCGGCTAGCACCTGACCCGCAAGGACGCGATCGCCCACAAAGACTAAGGGACGTTGATTCAGGCAGGTATCCTGGTTGGAACGCTGGTACTTCTGGAGCTGGTATTCAATTTCCCGACCCTGGGGTTCCCGGACGCGAATGGCGTTGGCATCTACGAAGACAACTTCACCATCGGTGCGGCTGACAATAACCATCCCAGAGTCACGAGCTGCTTGCGCTTCTAGGCCGGTGCCCACTAAGGGGCGTTCTGGACGGAGCAGGGGCACTGCCTGCCGTTGCATGTTCGAACCCATGAGCGCCCGGTTGGCATCGTCGTGCTCCAAGAAGGGAATCAGCGAGGTTGCCACTGAAATAATTTGCACTGGCGACACCGCAACATAATCCACTTCCGTGGGAGTGGTGGTGGTGAAGTCCTGCCGATAGCGCACGGGCACGGTATCGCCCAGAATGTAGCCATTTTTATCCATCGGGATGTCCCCAGGGGCAACCCGCAGATCATCTTCCTCATCGGCGGTCATGTAGACCGGGGAGAGATCCCGGCGTACCCGTCCATTCTCAACCGGGTAGAAGGGGGTCTCAATAAACCCGTAGGCATTGACACGGGCATGGGTTGCCAAGGAACCAATTAAACCTGCATTGGGGCCTTCTGGGGTTTCAATGGGACAAATGCGTCCATAGTGAGAGGGATGGATATCTCGAACCGCAAAGCCAGCACGCTCACGGGTCAGGCCTCCGGGACCGAGGGCACTCAAGCGGCGTTTGTGGGTGAGTTCGGCCAGGGGATTGGTTTGATCCATAAACTGAGACAGTTGACTGGAACCAAAAAATTCCTTAATCGCAGCAACAAGGGGCTTGGGGTTAACCAAGGAGGCAGGGGTTAAGGAATCCGCATCGGAGACAGTCATCCGCTCTCGGATAATCCGCTCTAGACGATTGAGCCCCACTCGTACCTGGTTCTGCAACAACTCACCTACGGAACGAACCCGTCGGTTGCCTAAATGGTCAATGTCATCGATGCTGCCAATGTCGAATTCTAAGTTGATCAAATAATCGATCGCCGCCAGAATGTCCTGAGACTGCAAAACCCGCATGGTTTCTGGAACATTCAAGCGCAGCTTCTTATTCATCTTGTAGCGACCCACCTTGCCCAAGTCATATCGCTTGGGATCAAAGAAGCGAGAATCTAAGAGTTGCTGCCCGCCAGAAACCGTGGGGGGCTCCCCCGGTCGCAGTTTACGGTATAGCTCCATCAGCGCATCTTCTTCGCTGAATTGACCTTCTTTCTCAATGGTTTTCTGGAAATATTCTGGGTGACGCAGCCCGTCAAAGATCTCATTGTCAGTCAACCCTAGAGCCTTGAGCAAGACCTGAGCTGACAACTTCCGGGTCTTATCAATTCGCACCCAAACTAAATCGTTCTTATCAGTTTCAAATTTTAACCACGCCCCCCGGTTAGGGATTAAATTGGCGTTATAACTCCGTCGCCCATTCTTGTCAATTTCTGACTTATAGTAGACCCCAGGACTACGAACTATCTGGTTGACAATGACTCGCTCAGCACCGTTGATGATAAAGGTACCGCGATCCGTCATCAGGGGCAAATCCCCAATAAAGACTTCTTGTTCTTTAATCTCCCCCGTTTCTTTGTTGATCAGGCGCGTGGGTACGTACATTTGTACCGCATAGGTGCCATCGCGACGCTTGGCTTCATCAACGTCGTACTTGGGACGCTTGAGTTTGAAGTCTTTCCCCAGGAAGTGGAGTTCCAACTTACCTGTATAGTCAGTAATAGGTGAGAAGCTATCGAGTTCTTCAATCAATCCTTCTTCCAAGAACCAGCGAAAGCTTTCTCGTTGAATTTCAATCAGGTCAGGTAAGGTGAAGGCAGGTGCAGTATAGTTCTGAGTCATGCGTCTCCTCGAACTGGTCGCGCTAAGCAAATTTTAGACATTATGATACTTGTGCCAATAAGTCAATAGACGCCAAAAAGAACCCTGAAAAGATTCAGGTTTCAAATGAATGGGAGCTGGCGCTGTTGTTTCAAGATCGCAGGCATTCTTCCTCTAAATTATGACGTAGATAGATCGGAGATGGAGCACCCCACCGATCACGGCACCGGAGCAGGTTGACGAACTTCACTAGCTCCCACTTCTGGTTCAGAGAGCTTGAGACCAAAGAGCTGACAGGCATTCTGGGTTGTCTGTTGGGCAATCACTGTTAACGGAACGCCCCGTAACCGGGACAGCTGCTCAGCAACGTAGCGAACGTAGGCTGGCTCATTCCGAGGCTCTCCCCGCTTGGGAACGGGCGCTAAGAAGGGGCAATCGGTTTCAATCAACAGGCGATCGCTGGGGACGACTTGGGCTGAAGCTTGAATCTGAAGCGCCTTCTTAAACGTCACAGTGCCACTGAAGCTGATATAAAACCCCAAATCTAAAAACCACTGGGTTTCCTCCGGGGTGCCACCCCAGCAGTGCATAACGCCCTGCAGAGAGGGGAGACCATAACGATTGGTAAACTTGTGGAGAAAATCAGCCATGGGAGCAGCCGCATCCCGACAGTGGACAATCACCGGCAAGTCTAGCTGCTGAGCCACCCGCAGTTGAGCCTCAAAGGCTTGGTATTGTTGTTGTTGTGCTTCAGACTTGTAGAAGTCTAAACCCGTTTCACCAATGGCAACAACCCGAGAATCGGACTGGGCGAAATTCAGAATTTCCGTAGCAGTTTCTGGTTGCCACTTCTCAGCATCCAGGGGATGCAAGCCAACGGCAAATGACAACTCTGGGTAAACATTAGCAATTGCCTGAATACCCGGAAACTCCCAAGGTTCGACACAGGAATGTACCAGGTGGACTACCCCTGCTGCCTGCCACCGTGATCGGACAACCGCTAGATCAGATTGAAACACATCAAAGTTGATGTGGACATGAGTGTCAATCAACTGCATAGATGTGGAAGACTGCCGTAGAGGAGAGGGATGAATTCAGGAAACAAACCGGTTGGTTCAGGATGCAATTGACACTGTATGCCGCTTAAGGGCATGGGAGAGCAGAGATTTCTTACGAGCGCCGTTGTTAGGATGCAAGACTCCCCGTTTCACAGCCTTGTCAATCTTGCTGTAGGCAGCCGACAGACTTGTCTGAACTTCCTGCATCAGATCGGGGTTGGGGTTGGCTGCATAGGTTTGAACAGAAGCCAAACACTTCTTCATCAGGGTCTTAACAGCAGACTTGTAAGCTTTATTGTGCAGACGATTACGCTCAGCAATGCTAACGCGCTTAACAGCAGACTTGATATTAGCCACAATCAGTTCCGGAGATGATTGATTGAAAATACACGAGGTCTATTAGTGTAGCACCAATAGCTGCGCTTGTGTGGCCTCTCCATTCAAAAAAATCCGGGTTAAGCTAAGGTTGTGAGTATTGGTGATCCAGAGTCTAGGTCAAGATCCTGAATCTCAACCGATGCTCAACGAGGTAGTTCCTGAGATTGGCATTCCAACTCCATGCTGCGAATCATTACTCAGTGGGCTGAGGCATTAACTGAGCTACGACGGATTTGTAATCGTACCCACGACGACCAGGTTGTGCATAAAGAGGCAACGGTTCGGGAAGTCCTCCAGGCTGTCAAACGTCAAGGAGACCGGGCACTCTTACACTACACAGCTGAATTTGATCGGCAAAGCCTGAAACCTGAAGAGCTACGGGTGACGGGGTCAGAGTTAGATGCTGCTTACCAGCAGGTTTCCAAAGATCTCCTGGATGCCATTCAGTTCGCCTGTCAGCAGATTGAGACCTTTCATCGGCAGCGAGTCCCCCAAAGCTGGGTTCATTTTGGAGAGGATGGCGTGGTTCTAGGGAAGCGCTACACCCCTGTGGATCGGGCAGGACTTTACACACCGGGCGGGTTGGCAGCCTATCCCAGTACGGTGTTGATGAATGCCATTCCCGCGAAGGTGGCTGGAGTTCCCCGAATTGTCATGGTGAACCCCCCCSGGTTCCGAGAAAAATATTAACCCCGCTGTACTGGTGGCAGCTCAAGAAGCAGGGGTGCAGGAGATTTATCGGGTGGGAGGTGCCCAGGCGATCGCCGCCCTCGCCTACGGGACTGAAACCATCCCCAAAGTGGATGTGATTACTGGGCCAGGAAATATTTATGTGATGCTGGCCAAGAAGTTGGTCTATGGCACCGTGGGCATCGATTCCCTAGCTGGGCCATCGGAAGTGTTGATTATTGCTGATGGGACAGCGAATCCCACCCATGTCGCGGCGGATCTCCTCGCTCAGGCGGAACATGATGCCATGGCGGCGGCGATACTCCTGACTACCGATACTGCCCTCGCCCGCCAGGTCGTTGCCGAGGTGGAACGGCAACTGACTAACCACCCTCGGCGCTTACTCACCGAGAAGGCGATCGCCCATTATGGGCTGATTGTGATCGTTGAGTCTCTTGATGCCGCAGCGGAACTGGCCAATGAGTTTGCTCCTGAGCACCTAGAACTGGAGGTTACTGACCCTTGGGAGATCGTGCCTAAGATTCGCCATGCTGGGGCAATTTTTCTGGGGACCTCCACACCGGAGGCGGTAGGAGATTATTTGGCGGGTCCCAATCATACCCTGCCCACATCGGGTGCAGCTCGCTATGCTTCAGCCCTGAGCGTCGAGACTTTCCTGAAATATTCCAGCTTGATTCAATATTCTCCCGCTGCCCTCCAGAAAGTGTCCCATGCCATTCAGGTTTTGGCTCAAGCTGAGGGTCTGCCCTCCCATGCCGATTCAGTGCGGCTGCGAACGGAAGGCAGTTGACAGTTGAATCTGAAATCTCACTAGCCGTTACAGCGAGGAGCATCTTTCGTGCCCAAAATTATTCTGGTGGCCCTTGATTGCGGCACAGAGTTAGCAGATCTCGTCCTCCAGTCCCTCGATACATTAAACCTCCAGCCAGACACCCAGATCATCCTCTGCCATGTGATCCCAGTCGTAGCATCAGAGGGAGAACTGGTTGCTGATCGACCTCACGATCCAGATTTAGAGCAGCAATTGCAAACTTACCAGACAGATCTGTCCTGCCCCAGCCAGTTAGAAATGGTCGCGGGTGATCCGGCAGAAGAAATTGTTCGTTTGGCGCATATCTACAAGGCAGAGTTGATTGTCATTGGCAGTCGGGGACTCACGGGATTGAAGCGGATTTTGCAGGGGTCTGTCAGTAGTCAAGTGGTGGCTGATGCCCCCTGCTCCGTGTTGGTGGTGAAATTAAGTGAGCCTGGGGTGGTGTTTAACGGGTGAGGGAGTCCGTCAGGATATAGAGGTTGGGGCAATAGGGGGAATTGACTGCGGGTGTGGCACACTGACTGGTGACGGCAATACTCTCAACATTCTGTAAATCCACCAACCATTGCACGGGTCTGCCACTCATCACAGGTTTGGTTTGGTAAATTTTGCCATCTCGGTAGATGGATACCAGAATACTGGTGACCTCATCGACATGAAAATCTCCATCCTGGAGGCCAACCGTTAAGGTCAAGGTTTTTAAGGGCGGGGCACTGCCAATGGAATTTAAGTTACAGACGACCTCAGCAACTTCACTCTGACGCAATCCATAGTCTAAGGAGCGGCCCATGTAAGCGACAGTATCGTAGTACTGACGACCAATGGAAATGGGCTGTGCTACGTGCCAATAATCGCCGATGCCCACCCGAGTACAGGTGAGGTCTGAAAGCGTAAGTGAGTCAGGGGGTTGCGCGTGGGCGAGGGGGGGAACTGCCCCCACCACAAGGGGAACTGCTAGACCGACAACCGTACTTGAGACAATGCGACGCAGATTCATAGGGCCTCCATGCAATGACCTGAGGTTGAGATAGAGCGTTGGTCAGGTAGCTTAGAACCAGCCTCTCAAACGCCAATACTGAGAGGCTGCCTGACATACCATTGCCCAAAGCTTTGGGTGATGGCTATAGGACTGGATTGGCTGATACGTCTACCATCATGGCAAAGGAAGTAGATAAAATGTCCATTTCTACCCCATCACGATTGCCAATCGGCATCTGTTCAAGAGAAGTTACGCTGGGATTCAAGGATGTATCAATGAAGATTCATCCCGTACGCCAGCTTACCGCCTGTTTTGGGGAAGACTGAGGCTAGACCCCCCCGCGCGGCTGGCCATGAACCCCCTTTGCACCCACCCCGGTAAATCTGTGCCGACTGATCTGCGTGCTCCCCTCCAACTCAGGTTTTCAGGCTTCTGCAACCGTTCTCGGTTGTGGGGGTTGGTGCTGTTCAGTAGTGATGGGCTGGCCCTAGCGCTGTCCTGGAAATTGGCCGCCACCTTGAACCGCCCCTATTTACCTCTGCCCCCCCAGTTGGTGTGGTGGGATTGGCTAGGATTACCCAGTTTATTCTGGGTTTTTACAGCCATGACACTGGTGGTTCTAGCCTGGCATGGCTTTTATAGTTTGCCTGCCCAAGGAAAAAGCTACGTTCGAACCGGACAATTGGTGAGTCTCATGTACTTACTAGCCTTGGTGTTGCAGTACTTCTATGACCCCAAGTTAGACCCTCCGCGATCGCTATTTTTTACCGCCTGGGTCAGTAGTGTGGTGCTGATCGTTGGCATGCGGCTACTGACAACCCTGCTGCTGCGACAGTTGATGGGGACAGCGGTGAAAGTGTTTTTAATTGCCCCCGCAGAGCGATTGACACGACTGGCTAAAACTTTAAAGCGCCATCCCCACTATCAGGTGGTGGGAGCGGCCCTAGCGACAACGGTGAACACCCCGGCCACCCTTGAGGCAATTTTGGCGGCTGGGACAGAAGAGGTACTGGCGGAGCAATTGCCAGAAATGGAATTGGCGTCAAGTTTCTACTGGCAGTTGCGCCGCTTTGACATTACACTGCGCCTAGTACCTACTAGCTTAGATACGCTTTATCGCCGAGGGCTGTCAGAGATTTTTGCGGGGGTACCCACCCTGCGGATCACAGCTCCGTTCTTCAATGGCTGGGACTATCGCTTGAAGCGATTGATCGACTTTTTGGGGGCATTGGTGGCACTGCTACTCCTGTCGCCTTTGTTGATCGGGGTGGCGATCGCCATCAAACTCTCTTCCCCAGGGGCGGTGTTTTTCTGTCAAGAACGGGTGGGATTGCATGGCAAGGTCTTCCAGATGTGGAAGTTTCGCACCATGATTCCCAATGCCTCCGAGTGGCAAACCACCCTGGAAAAGCGCAACCAGACCCAAGATGGGATTATGTTCAAAATTAAGGATGATCCCCGGATTATCCCCGTGGGGCATTTTTTACGGCGCACCAGCATTGATGAACTGCCCCAGCTGTTTAATGTCCTTCTGGGTCAAATGAGCTTGGTGGGACCACGCCCTTTACCCCTGCGGGATGTGGAGCGGTTTGCTCCCTGGCACCATATTCGCCATCAGGTATTGCCGGGGATTACGGGACTCTGGCAAATTTCGGGGCGATCGCAGATTGCGGACTTTAATGAAGCCGCCCGCCTGGATCTGTACTACATTGACAACTGGTCGCTGAATCTGGACTTAGAGATTTTATTAGAGACGGTGCAGATTATCCTGTTTGGCCAAGGTGCCTACTAAAACCCGTGAGTTCAGCCGCAGATCGATATCATGGGGAAGAACCCTGTATGCTCGCCCAGGAGCCGCAATATGTTGGAGCTATATCAGTTTGAACTGTCCCACTACTGCGAGAAGGTGCGCCTGATCCTGGATTACAAGGGATTGGAGTACCGCAAAATCGACGTTACCCCTGGTCTCGGACAGCTGGATGTCTTTAAGCTATCCGGACAGCGCCAAGTTCCCGTTCTCAAGGATGGCAATCAAGTCATTGCCGACTCAACGGCGATCGCAAAATATTTGGAGCATCACTATCCCGATCGCCCGATTCTGCCGACCAACCCCAAACAACGGGGCCTCTGTTGGCTGATCGAGTCCTGGGCGGATCAGTCCCTGGGTCTCAATGGGCGCATTGCCCTGTTGAATACCATTAGTCAGGATGCTGATTTTCGCACCGCTCTGCTGCCCACCGCCTTACCAGAGTCCCTGAAATCTCTGGTTGGTGCTGTTCCCAGTGACGTGTTCAAAATTCTGGGGGCGGGGGTAGGGTTAACGCCCGAGGTGATCAAGGCCGCTCACACCGCCCTAGAACAAGATCTCGAAGCCCTGTGTTATCTGTTGTTGGGGGAAGAGCATGGCTACTTAGTGGCGGATCATCCCACCCTGGCTGATTTTGCCGTTGCTGGCATGAGTTTGTATTTCAAAATTCCCGAGGGCCCCTATCTCGATTTGCCCCCGGCTATCCGGGGGGATGGGGGTACCCGGTTTAGCGGATATCGGCACCTTTGAGCCGTTTTTTTAGTTGGCGCGATCGCCTGTATGCTCAATATCGCCGCCCCCTGGGTGATAGCAGTGACTCTGGCCCCACCGCAATTCCGGTGGATTAAGCAGTAACAAGTTCAAGACGGGGGCGAGGCAGCAGACGATACCATGAAATATTCATTGTCCAGGGAGGTGCGGACAAAGACTAAACAGCCTGCCTGGGTGATGGGTTGGTGGATGGAGCCGGATTGGGAGGAGATGCGATCTCCGGGGTAATAGACAACACCATCCAGTACTAGATCCCCTTCCAGGACAACAATTTCTTCGTCACTGCCATGGCGATGGCGGGGAAACACCACCCCCGGCATCGCCCGGAGAAATACACTGATCTCCCGTTTCTGTAAGTTTTCCGAAAGTTTGCCCATCCTCACTCCGGTGAAGGGATGCGGTTCCCAGAGCACCTGGGTGGATTGCTGGATTAAATCTCCCAGGAAGGTGGGTTGCTCCACCGAGTCAGCGGCGATCCGCTGCCATAAGCGACCCTTGAGATCAGGTGCCAGGGGGATGGGGGGAGCACTGTAGGCCAGGGCTGCAACCGTCCTTTGGTAGGCAGCTAATTCCGTTGCCAGATCGGGAACCGTCGCCATCACAACCGCCAACTCCCCTGCCTCCGTGTCATTGAGGAGGTTGAGGGCGTGGAGGGCGGCTAATTCACTCAAGGCATCCCGGTTTTCCATGGAAGTCTATTGGCAGGGGGCTAGGTGGGTGATGGTGGCTAGTTGCTTCATCTTAACCTGCTCAATTCATCTCATCGGGGATTGCTAGGGTCAAGCGTAACTTGCTGAGTCCCAGACGAATTCGGGTTTTCACGGTGCCTAAGGAAGTTCCAGTTTGGGTGGCAATTTCAGCGTGGGTCAGCCCCTGATAGTAAGCCAGTTCGATCACCTGCCGCTGTTCCGCAGGCAATTGGGTCAAGGCCGACTGCACACTGGCACGACGTTCCAAGATCCAGGCCACTTCCACCGGGTCTAGCGGGGGCGACTGAAGTTGAGTAGCTGTTTGGGAGGCCACCAGGCTTCGTGCCGATCGCTGTAACTTGCGTAGGCGATCGAGGGCGCGGCTGCGCGTCAATAGAAACAGCCAGCTATCCACCTGTCCCCGTTGAGCATCATAGCGCCCAGCTGTGCGCCAAACCTGAGTCCAGACATCCAGCACCACTTCCTCGGCTTCCTCCGCCGACCCGAGAATTTTGAAGCTCACAGCATAGAGGACGCGAGCATAGCGGTCATAGAGTTCTGAGAGGGCGGTTTGGTCGTGTTGGGCAATCCGAGCCAGGAGGGAAGCGTCATTGCTTGACGGCTGAATGGTCATCGAGGCGGACTGACATCTGCGAGAGAGGGTGATGCCATTTAATCACAGGATGACAGAGGCGGACAGAGGGTGGGAGGGTACCCCACAGGTTGTCCTCACAGCCTCAATCGTGAATAGCTGAGCCACGCCGCTGGTGCACTGTCAGGCAGAGGGCTACCAATGCCAGAGCCGCGATCGCCCCTGGAATTGCCATCAACGTCGTGAAAGTCTCTCCCGATTGTTGCAAGGCCGAGAGCAAGGCAGTGGACCCACCCAGCCCCCCAAACAGCAGTCCCGTTGCCAGACCAGCGCGATCGCGGGGCAACATCCCTAGGGCCAGGGGAATCTGGCTTTCAAACACCAAGCCAAAAGCACCCCCAGCCAGCAGCACCATGCTGCAAGCGATCACGGGGCTAGGAGCCAACGCTGCCCCTCCCAGGCAGGCGAGCGCCAAGGCCAGTCCCCCCAGCATCGTCAATGCCCCTCCGAAGCGCTCGATCACCCTCCCCGCCGGCATTGCCGCCACGGCAGACACCAACAGAATCATCGACGTGATCCATGGCGGGGTGACGCCAAGAGCGGGCTGGAGCAGGGGAGGAAACGTCCTCAGCAGCAAGTTACTCAGGAAGCCAGCACCCCATCCAATACCCAAAATACAGCCCATTTGCAGCGGGACGAGGGGCGATCGCCCCTCCCCAGCAGCGGGAAACAAATCACCGGGGGGCATGGTTTTATAGAGCAGGGTTGCCGCTACCACCAGGGCGATCGCTCCGAGCAGGAAGGTGAGGGAAGCCCCCACAGACTGGAGGAACATCGTCAGCACCGGGGCCAAGGCACCGATGAGACCAAAGACAACCGTGAGGGCCACGTTGGCTTCCGGGAGGGCTTCCAGGGGAGCCGCCTGCCGCAACAATGCGATGACGGGGCCACGAAACAAGATCATCGATGCCACCCAAATCGTCATCAGGACGGGGATGCTCCAGCGGATTCCCGTGGGAATCTGCCCCTGAAGCAGCAGCGCCACGGCCACAAAGATTAAACCAGCCAGGGTAACCCCCGTGGTAATCAGGGGCAGGCGACTGCCAAATCGTTGCTGCATGCGATCGGAGAGTCCTCCCACCCCTGGTTCAATCAAGGCTCCCAAGCCCCCCTGAAGAATTTCCAACCAAGCTGCCAGTTTGACAAAACCCAGATGCTGAAGAATTTGAGGCTGATACAAGCCGTAGGCCAACCAGCTGATCATCACGGCGGTGAGGACAGCCGATAATCCCCAAACTTGTCGCCAGCAGATGGGAGCGGTGGATCGAGAGGAGGGCATCGGCAATGGCATTGAATTCATCGCATCCATTGTGTCCTGTGACCTTCGCCAGCGGCGGCTTGGTTAGGGAAAGTTAGCAGTCGATACTAGACCTTGAGAATCCAGCTATTGCGGGTCTCGGCACTGATAAAGGCCGCTGGTACCACCACCAGATCAACCCCTAGGGACTTAAATGCAGCCCGGATAATCGTGGCATGACTGGCTTCATTGGAGCCAATACTGGCTCCGGCGGTAATCAGGGCCGGGGTTTTGAATCCCGCAATCTCAGTGCCGTAGGCGATCGCGGCATCGGTTTCTAAGGCCAACGCTAACTTGGCAATATTGACATCCGAGTCTAGTCCGCCTTCCTGACGACTGAGATAGGAGGAGAGATCATAGCTAGACTCCGCCATCACCGGGGTGCCCCCCGAACTTGCTGACGACCATAGCCAACGTATCCCGGTGTTTTTTGTGATCCCCTTGATTGGCTAAGGCAATACTGAGCACGGCTTTACCGACGGCGGTCTCCGTCAGCTTGCTGGCCGCCGCACCGTAGGCCCAGATGGCTTGGTGCTCATAGAACAGCGCTTTGTTGAGAATTTGGATGTCATGCTGTGGATCGCCAGCGGGGCTGGCAGCCACCCGGTTCCCCCAAAAAGGGAGTCCAAAGGCACCCGCCGCACCCACCGCAGTTCCCACCGTGAGCAGGTTGCGGCGAGACAATCCCCCAGAGCGACGGGGGGTGCTAGCCAAAGGGGCATGTTTACGATTCATAGTCCTCTCCTGAACAATAAAAAATAGGCAGGTAAAAGTTGCACCAAGCCCTCCTAGCTCTGTGCTTTCCACCAACTTCAGCTGCGTCAGTCACCCATCTGAAGGGATATACAGGGATATACGCTGACTCCACTCAGTTGGATCTATGGATTTTTAGGCCACCCACTGCTGCTGGGCAAATCGCAGGGCAAAACTCGCTAGGATGATGGCAAAGAAGATCAGGGTGGGGTAGCCCCATCGAGGATAACGGGCGAGCAAAATCCCCAGGGCGATCGCCCAGGAGACAACCCCATAGGCAATCCGATTCAGGGAATAGGTACTGCCCGAGCTAAGAATCAGGGCTAAGGCGCAGTAACCATAAATCAGGACAATGGGACGGAGGGATTGACGACTCTGCCACAGCAGATAAGCGCCTCCAAAAATTGCCATAGCATTCAGCCAGGAATCCCCCCCCAGAATCCACTGCAATAACACCAAGCCACAGAAACCATAGCCCGTCGAGCCTCCCAGGTGGGTGCGAAACTTCAGCAACAGCCCAGCGGCGGCAATGGTCAGGGTAAACAATAGGGGATGGAGGGGATCTTTGACGGCTCCGGTGAATCGATCTACGGGGCCACTGGTCACCTGGGAGATTAACTTCAGCCAGCCCGCCCAATCAACGCCAAGGGCTGGTCTCCAAGCCTTCTGAGCATGGATAAATGCCAGGGGATCTCCCAATCGCAACCCACAATAGACACTAAACAACAACACCCCCGTTACTGCTGCCCCTCCTGCCAAGTAGGCGATCTCGGGTCGTCGTTCCCGCCAGGCGACAATCCAGAAAGCGGGCAATAAGGCCAATCCCGTCGGTCGGGTCGCCGTCGCCAAGGCTCCCCAAAGGGCAGTCTGCCCATACTGCTGGCAATCAAAGGCTCGCAGCGCCGCTGTACTCCATAACAGAAACAAGCCTTCGGTGTAGGCCACGGTGCCAAATAGGGACAGGGGGCACCAGGCTAAAACCGCCGTGGCCCAGCGAGCAGCGGCCAGCCCATGACGCGCTGCTACCCAGCCATAGACAAGGCGCAATGCCCCCCAAAAGGCCAGATTATTTACCAAGGTGCCCGCCACTGCAAAGGGCAGTCCCAAGGTCATCACCCCTCGACTCAGCAAGGGGAACAGGGGAAAAAACGGCAGCGAAGGGAGCCGTGGAATGTTCATATCCTTGGGTGGCAATCAGTTGGTAGAAAATGCCATCCCGAGTGGACGAAGACCTCCCACCCAACCTTAGGGGTGACCCCTCCCGGTGGGACGGGCAGGGCAGGGGCTACCCACAACAAGACACTGACAATCAGCAGTCGACTCAACAACCACATACTGCCAACAAACCCCCAGGGGTGGTGCCAAGATTGTCTCAGCCAAGACCAAGAGCGACCTGACCAAGAGCGATGGGTACCTTGATGCTGGATACCCGCCGCCCCATCCGCCGTTGGGTTCACAGGCTCTGAGGATTCCGAGAGGGACATGGCAGGCTAGGGGGAGATGGCTGGGGATGTCGGAACCCCAAAGGAGGACTCTGCAACCATTCCGAGGGCACCCATGGGTTTGGCAGTTTCACCATTGGCGGCAATCATCACCCCCCCCGCATTCCCCGTTCGGATCAGCAGTCGTTGTTTGGCCTGCCAGACCTTCTGCGTTCCGGCGGGGAGAATGCCTTCAAAAACG
The DNA here is from genome assembly GCF_000775285.1 of Neosynechococcus sphagnicola sy1. Classification (NCBI taxonomy): domain Bacteria; kingdom Bacillati; phylum Cyanobacteriota; class Cyanophyceae; order Neosynechococcales; family Neosynechococcaceae; genus Neosynechococcus; species Neosynechococcus sphagnicola. The sequence continues at coordinate 69,035 of NZ_JJML01000015.1, forward strand.
GTTTTGTCATCGGCCACCACGGACATCCAGGATTCACCCGTAATGATGGTCTTCACCTGCACTTGGCGAGGCACGGCTGAACTCGTGGTAGCTCCAGATGAGGTGGTGGGAACAGGGGGGCCGGAGGGAGGGGAGGGGGGCGTAGCAACGATTGTTGCTTGAGCCTGATTCTCGGTTTTTGGGGTGGCTTCGGGGGTCGAATTCAGACGCACCGACAACCCCTTGACAGCCAGAATAATCACACCAATGTAAATTAAGTAGAGGTGAACGGGTTGTAGTTGCGCCGCAGGCAAATCGCGCCAAGACGCTTGCACGGGGCGGGGGGTGGCTCCTGTGGGAAACCCGCCCGCAATTGCAGTGCCATCGAGACCCAAGGCATCGGCAAACCGACGAATAAATCCTTGGATGTAGACGGGTTCGGGGAGTTGCTCCAGTCGTCCGTTTTCGATCGCCTGTAACAAACGCATCTGAATCCTGGTTTTTGCCGCCACATCTTCCAAGGACAAAGACTGCGCCTGACGAGTTTGGCGCAGGTAATTCCCTAACTCTAGGAGCTTTTCAGACCGTTCCTGTTCGGGATGGCGGATTGTCTTGGGTTTGCGATTCCAGATCATATGCTACGTTCTTGCCCCCAACACGATCATGAACCGGTGTTTGATTGATTTGTTGTCTTAAAAAACGAATTTCAGCGTTGGTGAGGCACCGATAATGTCCCTCAGGGAGAGACGCTAACTGAATCGCTCCAATGGCCGTGCGATGGAGTTGCACCACCGGATGGCCTAGTTGCTCTGCTACCTTGCGAATTTGGCGATTGCGACCTTCATGGAGAATGATATGCAGCAGTGTCTGACCGATTTGGCGTTGAACCACCTGCACCTCAGCCGGGAGCGTTCGCTTCCCAGAGAGGAGGACACCCTGCCGCCATTGCTGGAGTACCGGTTCTGGTGGCTGACCCTGAACCCAGACCCGATAGGTTTTGGCAATGTGATGGCGAGGATGGGTCAACCCAAAGGTTAAAGCGCCATCATTGGTCAAAAGTAATGCCCCGGTTGACTGGTAATCGAGACGACCCACCGGGTGAATTCCCTGACCTGTCCGCCAAGATTCTGGGAGCAGATCGAGCACCGTAGACCGATGCCAGGGATCGTGGCAGGTGGAAACCACCGCGACTGGTTTGTGCAGTAGTAAATAGACCGTTGCAGGACGATACAACGGCTCTACCGCCTGTCCATCCACCTCAATCCGATCTAGGTCTGGGCTTGCCTGTTGCCCCAATTGCAACACCACTTCTCCATTGAGGCGTACCCGCCCGTCTCGAATCATTTGCTCAGCCTGACGACGAGAGGCAATTCCCCACTGGGACAGAATTTTCTGAAGCCGTTCAGTCATGGATGAATCTGCCAGAACGCAGTATAGATCCAGGATAGCAGTGCAGTTTATGTATAAATATTACAGGATCAGGACTGTTCTCGCGGACTACGATCGCTGGGGTAAGTAGACCTGTAACCAGGCTCCCCCCGTTTCCGGATGGTTGCTGGCACTGACAATCCCCTCATGGGCTTCCACAATCTGACGGACAATGGCGAGTCCCAGGCCGCTGCCCCCATGGTTGGCAACGGTCGTTTCGGAGCTAGAGACGGGCAAAGCACTGCGAGTGCGGGAGGGATCGGCACGGTAAAAACGTTCAAAGACGTAAGGGAGATCACTCTCAGGAAAGCCACTGCCGGTGTCAATCACCTGCAAATGAACCAGCTGACTGGGACGATGGGATGACTTTGCCAGCAGCGGCGGGTGAGTAGCCTGACCCTTGGTTACTACGTCTAAGTTCGCTGAATCAGAGGTTTGCAGTTGCACCCGAATCGGGCGGTGGGGAGGACTGTACTTAATGCTGTTGTCTAATAAATTGAGCAGCACCCGATACATCCGGGGTTCATCGGCTTGGAGGCATAGGGATGCAGGCCCCTGATAGTCCAGGTACACCTGTTGCTGACGCGCCAAGGGTTCCAAGGTTTGCCATGCTTGTTGGATGAGGCTTACCAAATCCAAGGTCGTCAAACTCAGACGCTGGCGCATCCCCGATCTCAGTTCACTCAATTCCAAGAGATCTTGCACCAGGTTGCTCAGACGGGCAACCTCATCCAAGAGTCGATCAATCCAGGAACGATGCCCCGGTTCCACACGAGTTTGCAGGGTCTCTGCAACTAAACGAATCGATGTCAGGGGGGTGCGGAGCTCATGGGCAACGTCCGAAGCCCAGCGATCGCGCTGCTGGGTCAAGGTCAAGATCTCCTGCCGATTTTCCAGGAAGATGGCTACTCGTTCCTGGGACAGGGGAAAGCCATAGCCAGACAAGGGACAGGCCACCATCCGTGCCAAAGTGGAGGCATCGGCAGAAATCGGTTGAAACAGCCAATGACTCTGAGTTGCTTGTTGGGAATTGCGCGTTTGTTCAATCAGTTGATCCAGTTCATAGGAGCGCACCACCTCTAAGAGTAATCGCGGCTTGGTTTCCTGCATGACTTGCAGATTCAAGAGTTCAGCGGCGATCTGGTTGTACCAGATTAAACAGTTTTCCTGATCCACGACCAGACAGGCGATCGGTGCCACTTGAAGTATCTGCTGCCAGGATTGCAGCTGCATCTCTAGGGACTGGTATTGTTGCTGGGAACGGGCGATCGCCACAGACAACTGGGATATGAGGGAGAACTTCGGTTCCGGGTTTCGGGGTTGCAAGTTCCATAACATCACCCTCAGGCTGTGGTTGAGACGCCGCTGTTGCCATACCCAGCAGGCCAGTGCCATCGACAATCCAAGTAAAAACCCTAGGAGCACGTTTGGCCTCTACATCCAGTTTGTGGGGACAGAACTGGGATCGGAGCATCTCGCCAACTACCCAAATCGATACCCAAACCCCGCACGGTTTGTAAGTACTTGGGTTGGCTCGGATCGATTTCTAGTTTCTCTCGTAACCAGCGGATATGGACATCCACCGTTTTGCTATCTCCCATGAAATCGGGCCCCCAAATGCGCTCTAGAAGTTGTTCCCGTGACCAGACTCGGCGAGGATGGCGAATGAATAGCTCCAAAATCCGAAATTCCTTCGGGGAAAAGTTAATCTCTTCGCCCCGCACAGTGACACGGCACTCACTGAGGGAGAGGGCAATATCTTGGTGCCGAATCACCGCCTCAGCCGCAGGTAACGACACATGGCGATGTCGTCGCAACAGGGCTCGACAACGGGCGACCAGCTCTCGCATCCCAAAAGGCTTGGTGAGGTAATCATCCGCACCCACCTCCAACCCCACCACCCGATCCGTTTCACTCCCCCGAGCGCTCAAAATTAAAATTGGCACGCTACTGCCATCCCGACGAATCAACCGGCACAGATCTAAGCCATTGATATAGGGCAACATCAAATCCAGAATAATCACATCAAAGCTACCCTGCTGCTGCCCTCTGGCTTCGACGGTTGGAGCGATGGGGGACAGGGTGGTGCCCACAGATCGCTGGGGCAGACGCTCAGAACCAAACCGACTGGTTGACCCGCCCACGGCAGAAGTTCCCTCTCGATCTCGCCCATCTTCCAGGGTGCTGAGGAGGGAGAGGGCGCTGCGACCATCCACCGCCGTGACTACCTCATATCCTTCTTCTTGCAGCGCCAGGGCAATGGTTTCCCGGATCAGTTCTTCATCCTCAACAACGAGAACACGCCCTAACTTCAGCGTTGCTTGAGACTTGGTAGTTTCTGCTAGTAGCATACGTAAGGAGATTTCCCAGGGTTGTGTCTTGCGAGTCAGCCTAATTGTATCATCCTGGCTCTGACCCTAACGTGAAGATCTACCTATAGGTGCGATCGATCTGTGAGAATTTCGTAACCGCTCTCCGTTACCAACACCGTATGCTCAAACTGAGCCGAAAGCGCATTATCAACGGTGACAGCAGTCCAGCGATCGCCCAAAATCCGAGTAAACTTCGACCCAGCGTTGAGAATTGGTTCAATGGCCAAGGTCATGCCAGCCCGTAGCTTCACATTTGGTAACTGATGGGTACGGACATTAAACACCGAAGGTTCTTCATGGAGGTTACGCCCGACACCATGCCCCGTGAAATCTTCCACAATGCAAAAGCCGTGGGCTTCGGCATGATCCTGAATCGCTCCAGCAATATCCAGCAGGCAATTCCCGGCTTTGACCTGCTCAATGCCTTTGTAGAGACTGGCTTCCGCAACCTGAATCAGATGGGTAGCTGCGGGGGTGACGGTGCCAATGGCAAGGGTAATACAGGAATCACCATGGAAGCCCTCAAAGTAAGCGCCGGTGTCTATCTTTAAGACATCGCCCTCGCGAATGATTTTCTTGCGGCTGGGAATGCCATGAACCACTTCATGGTTGAGGCAAGCGCAGATGGACGCGGGGAAGCCGTGGTATCCCTTAAAACTGGGAGTTGCCCCCAACTGACGAATCCGCTTTTCGGCATGGGCATCCAAATCGGCGGTGGTCATGCCGGGTTGCACCCATTGGGCAAGTTCCTGGAGCACGGTGGCTACAATGTTGCTGGCCTGACGCATGATGTCAATCTCTCGTTCAGACTTGATCTCAACCCCTCGGCGGTGCTTTTTAATCGAGGGGCCTGGAGGGGATTGAGATAATAAGCTGCCGAAAATATTCATGGGGCAAGGAAAGGCGGGGAGGTAGGCAAATATCTTCTCTATTCTACTGGTTGGCTTCCATGGCTTGGAGCCTGGGGAGGGATGCTAGCAGGATGGTCTTTGACCAGCGTCTGGGCTGCCTGAGTAACCCGTTGTATTAGCTCTAGGTTGGGAAATGGAGTGGCGAGGTCAGCCCGCAACCACAGTAAGTATTCTAAATTGCCAGCTGGCCCCACCAAGGGTGACCAGGTTAACCCCTGGTAGTACCAATTGAAGCCTTGGGCGGCGGTCACCACCTGGGCGATCGCACGGGCATGCTCCCCAGCCCCTCGCACCACCCCATTTTTACCCACCCGTTGCCGCCCGACTTCAAATTGGGGTTTCACCAACAACACCACTTCTCGGGGAGGAATCAGCAACTGCCACAGGGCGGGCAAAATCTTGACCAAGGAGATAAAGGAGACATCCACCACCCCCAAATCCGGCGGGGGCTGCTCAGGTTCATACAGATCTGAGGGGGTAAGGTACCGCAAATTGGTGCGTTCTCGCAGAACCACTTGGGGATCGTTGCGTAACCGCCAGTCCACCTGTCCATAGCCGACATCAATGCCATAGACCCGCTGGGCACCCGCCTGTAACAAACAATCTGTAAACCCACCGGTGGAAATTCCCCCATCCAGACAGACCCGCCCCTTGACATCAATGGCAAAGACTTCCAGTGCTTTAGCTAGCTTCTCACCCCCTCGGGATACAAAGGGCGATCGCTGCTTCAGTTGAATTGCTGCCATCAGGTCAATTTCTGTGCCGGGCTTGTCAATCACCTGCTGATTCACCCGCACCTCCCCAGCACGAATCAAGCGTTGTGCCTGTTGCCGGGAGGTGCACAATGCCAGTTCTACCAGTCGAATATCCAGCCGTTGTTTTGCCACCATTGCCCCCAAAACATAAATTTAATCTAAAAATCTTCATCCGTTCAGTGATACCCTAAGAAATGGCAGTTTCAGTAGCGAAACTAGCTCCCAGTAACCTGAAATAGCTGACTTAAAACATATAGGCGTAGCATGGTCACCACTGTAGAAAAGGCAAACATTGGCTACATTACGCAGATCATCGGCCCAGTGGTCGATGTTAAGTTTTCTGCGGGTAAGATGCCGCAAATTTATAATGCCCTCGTTATTAAGTCCACTGACGAAGCTGGAGAAGACGTTTCCGTCACCTGCGAAGTTCAGCAATTGCTTGGAGATCACCAAGTACGGGCAGTTTCCATGAGCTCCACTGATGGCCTGGTACGGGGGATGGAAGTGATTGATAGCGGTGCCGCCATCACTGTTCCAGTGGGAGCTGCTACCTTGGGTCGGATTTTCAATGTCTTGGGTGAGCCTGTTGATAAGAAAGGCCCTGTTGACGTTCAAGATACCCTGCCCATTCACCGTCCGGCTCCCAAGTTGACAGACTTGGAAACCAAGCCTTCTGTGTTTGAAACTGGCATTAAAGTGGTTGATCTCCTGACTCCCTACCGTCGGGGGGGCAAGATTGGACTGTTTGGGGGAGCCGGAGTCGGTAAAACCGTGATCATGATGGAGTTGATCAACAATATCGCCACTCAGCACGGGGGGGTCTCGGTTTTTGGCGGTGTGGGGGAACGCACCCGTGAAGGCAACGACCTTTACAACGAAATGATGGAATCCGGGGTAATCAACAAAGATGACCTGGGCAGTTCCAAGATCGCCCTGGTCTACGGTCAGATGAATGAACCCCCTGGAGCTAGAATGCGGGTTGGTCTGTCAGCCCTGACCATGGCGGAGTACTTCCGGGATATCAACAAACAAGACGTGCTGCTGTTTATTGACAACATCTTCCGATTTGTCCAAGCGGGTTCAGAAGTGTCTGCCCTCCTCGGTCGGATGCCCTCTGCGGTGGGATATCAACCAACCCTGGGAACCGATATGGGCGATCTACAGGAGCGGATTACCTCCACGAAGGAAGGGTCTATTACCTCGATTCAGGCGGTTTACGTGCCGGCGGATGACCTGACTGACCCGGCTCCGGCAACTACCTTTGCCCACTTGGATGGAACAACGGTACTCTCCCGTGGCTTGGCATCGAAAGGGATCTACCCAGCAGTAGATCCCCTGGACTCTGCCTCGACGATGCTGCAACCTAGTATTGTGGGGGAAGATCACTACAGCACTGCGCGGGCGGTGCAATCGACGCTCCAGCGTTACAAAGAACTTCAGGACATTATTGCCATCCTGGGTCTCGATGAATTGTCTGAGGATGACCGTCTGATTGTTGCCCGTGCCCGTAAAATTGAACGCTTCCTGTCCCAGCCCTTCTTTGTGGCTGAGGTGTTCACCGGATCTCCCGGCAAGTATGTGAAGTTGGAAGATACCATCAAGGGCTTTAAGATGATTCTCTCCGGAGAGTTGGATGCCCTGCCTGAACAAGCCTTCTACATGGTGGGTGGCATTGACGAGGCGATCGCAAAAGCTGAAAAACTCAAAAATGCCTAAGCATACCTAGACAACCCTCAGCGGTTCGTGAAAGTTCTGTTGCCATGAACCGCCGAGGGTGGGACACTGACAGCTCATTGCAAGCAAGGAAGTTATGACGTTAACCGTTCGTGTCATTGCCCCAGATAAAACGGTCTGGGATTCAACTGCTGAGGAAGTCATTCTCCCCAGTACGACTGGACAGCTGGGGATTCTCACCGGACATGCGCCGCTCTTGACCGCTTTGGACACGGGTGTCATGCGGGTGCGAGCCAGCAAAAATTGGCTCTCCATCGCCCTGATGGGGGGATTTGCCGAAGTTGAGAACAATGAAGTCACTATTTTGGTCAATGGCGCGGAGCGCGGCGATGCCATCGATCGCGAAGAAGCTCGCACCACCTTTACCGCAGCGGCAGACCGATTTGCCCAAGTGCAAAGCACTGGCACTCGTCAAGAGCAAATCCAGGCAACCCAGGCATTTAAACGTGCCCGTGCCCGACTCCAAGCCGCTGGCGTTGCCGTTTCACTTTAGCGAAGGGTCGGCTCATTTTGTAGGGTAAAAAAGCTGGGAGGTTATTCCCAGTTTTATTGTTTTAATAGACCCGTAGGGATGAGCGAAATCGATTTGTAGTCTCTTGATGAGGAACTATGACTAGTATTCGGCAGGTTAAAGGCAATCCAGGAGCAGTTTGGGATGATTTGAGTTGGACGGACATGAGCAGTGCCGAACAAGCGCTTTGGGGAAGTTTAGGCTGGGACGAAGCCAGTTGGGAAGAAGACACTGATCCCCCTGCATCCGATGATCAATATTGGGAAGATCTGAGCAGCAAGGAGCGGCAGGCGGCGGAACAACTCGGCTACACCCAGGGGTCTTGGGACGACGAGTAGGAGGGGAGAAGCGATGGTTGCCTACAGGCATTGCGCTTGTGTCGGCAGCCCGCGTGGGGCAAGAGGACAGATCCCCCCTGGTAAGTAGCTAGGGGATGGTTCCAGTGGGCTGACGTGATCCCTTGAGGGATAATAGACTTCGAAGTAAATATGGTAGGGACTCGGCTCGTTATGGTAGCGGCAGGTCAGACTCAACACCCGACAACCCTTGGGGCGATGCTGGGAGAGCAGTCTAGTTGTGGCGAAGCGGCTACGCCAAGCACTATCTCAGACCTCTTGCAGCAACAACGAACCTTTTTCCAGAGTGGTCGTACCCAAGACCTGCGGTTTCGGCTCCAACAACTCCAAGCGCTGAAGCAGGCGATCCGGGAGCATGAACCGGAGATTCTCCAGGCACTCCGCGTAGATTTGCACAAATCAGAGTTTGAAACCTACGTGACAGAAATTGGAATTAGTGTGCTGGCGGAGATTAACTATGCGCTGAGGCATCTGACTACTTGGGCAAAACCTCAATCTGTATCTGTGCCCTGGCAACAGTTTCCGGCAACGGCTCAGATTTATCCTGAACCCTTGGGCGTGGTACTGATCCTCAGTCCCTGGAATTATCCCTTTCAGCTAGCCATGGCCCCGCTAGTGGGGGCGATCGCCGCTGGCAATTGTGCCATTCTTAAACCCTCAGAATTAGCGGCTCAAACCTCCTTGGTTTTGGCAAGCATGATCCAGAAAACCTTTGACCCGGCCTACATTGCTGTGGTGGAAGGGGGAGTTACAGCCAGCCAAGAACTTCTGGCAAACCGCTTTGATCACATCTTCTTTACGGGTAGTACGGAGGTGGGCAAACGGGTGATGACGGCTGCGGCAGCCCATCTTACGCCTGTCACCCTAGAATTCGGGGGGGAAAAGCCCCTGCATTGTCGATGCCACCACTGACTTAGAAACCACCGCCCGTCGGATTGTCTGGGGGAAGTTTCTCAATGCTGGACAGACCTGTGTCGCTCCAGACTATCTCCTAGTCGATCAGACCATTAAGCCCCAGTTGGTGGCAGTGCTCCAACGGATGATTCTTGACTTCTATGGCCATGATCCAGCTCAGAGTCCGGACTTTGCTCGAATTATTAGTCAACCTCATTTTGATCGCCTCTGCCGCTATCTCCAGGATGGACAGGTGATCAGCGGCGGCCAAACCCATGCCAGCGATCGCTACATTGCTCCTACCCTCTTAGATCAAGTGTCCTTGACCTCCGCGGTGATGCAGGAAGAAATCTTTGGCCCGATTCTGCCGATCATCCCCTATCAAACCCTGGAGGAGGCGATCTCCCTAGTGAATCAATATCCCAAGCCCTTGGCGCTGTACCTTTTTACCACAAACGCCCAACATCAAGCCCAGGTCTTACAATCAATTTCTGCTGGCGGTGTTTGCATCAACGATACGATTATGCACATTGCCCTCTCAGAACTTCCCTTTGGTGGGATCGGTGCCAGTGGCATGGGGCGGTATCACGGCAAAGCCAGTTTTGATACCTTCTCCCATTACAAAAGTGTGCTCCAACGGGGCCTGTGGCTCGATTTTCCTTGGCGCTATCCGCCCTACCCAAATAAACTGCCGATCATCAAAAAGCTCATGGGCTGGGGATAACCCTATCCCATCGAACCTTAAGTGAACTCTACTATCCAATTGATTGCAACTCCCCGTTTCCTATGGCTGCAAAGATTCCCGTTACAATTGTCACTGGCTTCCTCGGGAGTGGCAAAACCACCCTGATTCGCCATCTCCTCCAACAGAACCAGGGTCGCAGAATTGCGGTGTTGGTGAATGAATTTGGTGAGTTGGGCATTGATGGAGAGTTACTCCGAGCCTGCGAGGTTTGTCCAGAAGCAAGTCCTGCCGATGAAGCTGCCGTCAGCAATATTGTAGAACTGACCAACGGTTGCCTGTGCTGCACCGTCCAGGAAGAATTCTTGCCGACGATGCTGGAATTGCTGAAACGGCGCGATCGCCTCGACTGCATCTTAATTGAAACCTCGGGGCTGGCTTTGCCAAAACCGCTGATTCAAGCTTTTCGATGGCCGGAAATTCGCCATGCTGCCACGGTGGATGGGGTGGTGACCGTCGTCGATTGTGAAGCGGTTTCCGTCGGTACCCTCGCCACTGACCTACAGGCACTAGAGGCTCAGCGGCAAGCAGATCCGAATCTGGATCATGAAACCCCCCTCCAAGAACTGTTTGAAGACCAGTTAGCTTGTGCCGACTTGGTGATTTTGAACAAAGCCGATTTGGTGGATGCGGCTGTGCAAGCTGAGATCATCACCCGCATTCAGCAAGAACTCCCGAGAGCGGTCAAAATTGTCTCCAGCAAATATGGGCAGTTGTCACCAGAGTTGTTGCTGGGATTCCACAGTGCAGTGGAAGATAACCTGGCTAGTCGTCCTAGCCACCATGATCACCTGGAGGGGGAGCATGACCACGACGACGAGATCACAGCGACCCATGTTCTGGTGAACGATAGCTTTGAACCCCAGCAGTTGCAACACTGTCTCCAATCCCTGGTGGCGGAACAGGAGATCTATCGTATTAAAGGCTTTGTGTCGGTTCCTGAGAAATCCATGCGGTTGGTGCTCCAAGGGGTAGGAGAGCGATTTGAACAGTTTTATGACCGCCCCTGGTACCCGGAAGAAATGCGGCAGACCCAACTGGTTTTTATTGGTCGGGCATTGAATCCGCAACAGATTCAGCTTCAGTTAGAATCTCTGGCGATCGCTGAAGCGGCACCCAGACTTTAGGAACTCCCCAATCGATAGAAACTGGGTCTAATCACGTTAAGATAGAAAGCCATGCTTGGTGCTGACCAGGGATATCCGCATTCAGAATATGAAGCATACATTGTCTGTCTTAGTTGAAGACGAAGCAGGGGTGCTGACCCGAATTGCAGGTCTATTTGCCCGTCGTGGTTTTAATATCGAGAGTCTGGCAGTTGGCCCTGCAGAACAAGTGGGGATTTCTCGAATTACCATGGTAGTTCCCGGCGATAATCGGGTGATTGAGCAGTTGACGAAACAACTTTACAAACTGATTAATGTTTTAAAAGTCCAGGACATCACAGAGTCCCCCTGTGTCGAACGAGAATTGATGTTGCTTAAAGTCAATGCTGACAGCGCCAATCGCTCTGAGATTGTGGAGCTAGCGCAAATTTTCCGAGCGCGGGTGGTCGATGTTGCCGAAGAGTCTTTGACCCTAGAGGTGGTGGGTGATCCGGGGAAAATGGTGGCGATCGTCCAGGTTTTAAATAAGTTTGGAATTCGAGAAATTGCCCGCACGGGCAAAATTGCCCTCACCCGTGAATCAGGGGTAAATACAGAATATCTCAAGTCCCTGGAGTCCAAGGTCTAAACAGGCAGGGAGAGAGCACAATGATAGCGATCTCTCTCTCCATACCTATCGCAACTCTCCAATGAAGGAGATATAGCTCCTTGGTTAGACGCCAAGAGCTAAGAGGCTATTTATAAAGTAAATTTTTAGGCGGTTAATCGTCGCAGCATAATCCGCGTCATTGCCGCATAAATGGCAGTCTCACTCATTTCCGGCAACCGCTCATAATCTTTACTCAGCCGCCGAAACCAATTGAGCCATCCAAATGTCCGCTCCAGCACCCAGCGCTTGGGCAACCGCTCAAAGTACTCGGTGAGCTTTTGCCTCCCCTCCACCCGAGCTTGCAGCATCAACCCCACGACGAGGGCAAACTTATCCCCCCCTATCCCCTGCATCTACCCATCATACTTCCACCTGCTCAAGCACTTCGGGATGCTCTGCCACTAACTCCATCAGGGCATACGCCCCTAAGACCCGTTCCCCCCATTCGCTTAGGCAACAACGACTTTCAACAGCAGTCCCAGATTATCCACAATCACCTGCCGCTTGCGCTCTTTCACCCCCTTACCGCCATCAAACCCCTACACCTCCCCCTTGTTTCTGCCGTTTTCTCCGACTGGCTATCGGCTGCAATCGCTGTGGGTTGCGGGCATTTGCCCATCTGCTCTCGCACTTGGTCACGCAGGGTGTGGTTGAACTGCTCCCACAACCCTCGGCGTTGCCATTTGCGGTAGTAGGAATAAACGGTTGAACTCGGCGGATACTCCTTGGGTAGCATCTCCCATTGACAGCCGCTTTTCAATTGATAGTAGATGCCGTTACAAACGCCTCTCATGTCGGTTGTGCGGGGACGTCCACCCGATTTCCCAGGCGCAATCAGAGGGGCTAAAATTGCCCATTCTTTGTCACTTAGAGGATGTTTTAAAAGGGTCGTCTTGAGCCTCAAATACGACTCAGTGGTGCAATCTAAAATCCATAAACCCTGATTCTGTCGTAGCGGTCTCTAGGTGGTCTGAGTGGTTGGATACACCCAGGAAGACTTTTAAAACATCCTCTTAGGTCACTGAAGTAGATGGGTTCGCTCATATCGCTGCTCTCAACTGGGTGTTAGCAGTTTATTCCCCTTCTCCGCTCTCCCCTCTCGCTTTAGATTTACTTTATAAACACGCTCGCAAATCGAGATTCTTTGGAAGTTTTTGAAGATGCATCTAAAACTTGACCGATTAATTACCAAAAATATCAACGGCGTGACGATGCAAATCTACATGGTGTTGATTGCTTATCCGATTTTACAGTTGATGGAAATTCCGGCATTTTATGGGCAACGATTATTGGACAAGTTTCGCTATTTAAAATTAGAATTGAGCCGACGCTGTTCGATCATTCACTGGAGCTACGATCTACTGCCGGACACACTTGTTAAATGAAATGTGAAGTTTTATCTCTGGATTCAGCACTTCTGGTTTTAAACCAGCCTATTTTTACTAACATTTTATAACGTATTTAATCAATTCATGCATTAAATGAAACAATCGCCGATCACACTGATCATAAAGTCAGAGTTGTTCATTCAGCGCACAGATAAACAGTTCTCAAATTCAGTAAGGAGTACATCATGAGCTTAGAAGAGAGACTCAAGGCAACTGCCATTAATATTGAAGGTAAAATTCAAGAAGCAGTAGGCGATCTAACTGGAGATCCCAAAGCTCAAACAGAAGGTCAAGCGAAACAAGCAGAGGCACAAGTTCGCCACACTGTCGAAGATGTAAAAGATGAAGTCAAAAAAATTCTTGACTAGTATCATGACTGGTATAGCAGTCCTAAGTCACTTGTAAATTTTGATTCCTTCTGAGTAAGGATTTTAGACAAATTTAAGTTACGACTCATTTAGGATTGCTATATATTACTGAATAATTATTAATAGATTAAGGAGTTGTGAAATTAGGTTGATGCCTCAGGGATTTTACCCCATTCAAGTTTCTTGTCAACCATTATTTCGTTTGTCTTTAATTCATTCGTAAAAACTGGCCGCACCAGACTTAGGTAATCATTATTATCCTAAAATTAAAGCTAATTCTGGGTGGGAATTTAGATAGAGCTAGAAATTCCGTAGAAGCTTATCGAACAGGGAATACGGATGGTAGGGATGATGCTACTACTTCGCTCGGCTCTCAACCGTTGCAGTTTTTTGGTGGCTATAAAAACTCAGATATCAATCAGTTAGTTTGTCGTAATTCCTAATCTTGGAGATTACTTATTTGTATTGATTTTAAATAACTTACATCGAATTTAGCTAGTTTCAAGCCTCAGCTAAGTAACCGCTATCCATCATTATTAGAAGTTTACGATGAAAGCACTGTTGCTCTACCCTCGGTTTCCTCAATCTTTTTGGTCTTACGATCGTGCAATGAAAATGGCCGGACTCAAGGCTGTTATTCCACCCTTAGGAATTCTGACCGTGGCAGCACTACTGCCCAAAGACTGGGAAATTCGATTTTATGACCGTAATGTCAGCCTAGAAACTGAGTCAGATTGGGAGTGGTGTGAGATCGTGATTCTCTCTGCGATGCTGGTGCAGAAGCCCGACTTCCAGGCATTGATTCAAAATGCTGTGAGGTTAGGGAAAAAGGTGGCAGTCGGAGGACCATATCCAACATCCGTACCCCAGGACGCTTTGGCTGCCGGAGCAGACCACCTAATTTTAGATGAAGGGGAAATGACGGTACCGCAGTTTTTAGAAGCATTGGCGCAGGGAGAATCCGGTGGTATCTACCGCTCCATAGATAAGCCAGATGTTACTACCAGCCCCATGCCTCGTTTCGATCTGCTACAAATAAATGCCTACTTCATGATGGCAATTCAGTTTTCTCGGGGCTGTCCCTTCAACTGTGAGTTCTGTGACATTATCACCCTCTACGGTCGTAAACCCCGCACTAAAGAGCCGAGGCAAGCCCTAGCAGAGTTGCAAGCCCTCTACGATTTAGGTTGGCGAGGTTCGCTGTTTATAGTCGATGATAATTTCATTGGCAATCAGCGGAATGTAAAACGTTTCTTACGAGAACTAATTCCCTGGGTCAAACAGCACAACTATCCCTTCACCTTTATGACTGAGGCATCTGTAAATTTAGCCGAGGATGATGAACTACTAGAACTGATGGCAGAAGCTCGATTTTATGCAGTTTTTTTAGGGATTGAAACCCCCGATCAGGACAGTTTACATCTTACAAAAAAGATACAGAACACCCGTAACTCACTAATTGATGCCTGTCGCAAGATCAATCAAGCAGGTCTATTAATCTATGCAGGTTTCATTTTGGGCTTCGATGGTGAGCGAGTGGGTGCAGGGGAAAGGATTCAAGTCTTTGTGGAACAAACCGGTATTCCCCAACCGATGCTGGGAATCCTGCAAGCATTGCCCAATACAGCTCTATGGAATCGACTCCAGAAAGAACAGCGCTTAATCGAAGGGATTGGAATAACTGAGACAGGAGATCAGAATACCCTGATGAATTTTTGTCCAACTCGCCCCATCGCTGAAATTGCTAAAGAGTACGTGGAAGGCTTCTGGATGTTATATGAACCTTCAGACTATCTCAGACGCTGTTTTCAGCAATGCCTCAGTATCAGCGTACAAAATAGTTGGCAACAAACGATGAAACTACCGTTGGATAAAGGATTACGGGTTTTCATCCAGTTGATTTGGCATCAAGGCCTCCGCCATCGTGAAATTCGAGGACAGTTTTGGCGACAACTCTGGATTATTTTACAAAGAAAGCCCCAGGTTCTAAATATGTATTTGGGACTATGCTTGACGGGTGAACATTTCTGGGAGTATCGCATTTTAGCCAGAGAACGCATCACTCAACAGCTAGGCTACGACCCTCTAACTGCCATATTGCTACCCGAGCAAGCCCCAGTATTGGCAAGATCTTAATAGACAACAACTGTTTGTAAACGCCCATTTAAAGCGATCACTGGGGATTCAATCTAAAGCGGTAAACGTAACCATCGGCGCAAAAAGTTGAGAAGGCGATCGCCCCAGGTCGGGGCATACAACGTCCGACTGCTCTGATGTTGCCATCTCTCAACTAACTGCCGTCCTAAGGGAGTGAGGCGAAAGCTATCGGTGAGTCCTTGACCGTCAACTTCCCGTCGTAAGACTCCTACCTGGATTAACCATAGCAGGTGATGTTCAACCGCAAATTCCGGCAGCACTTTAAGGGTGTAATGATGCTCGACCCCAGCCTCTCCTGCGATCGCCGAGAGTGCCACACTGGAGAACTGCATTTCTACAAATAGGTCTAAATCAAATGGCGCACACCGCAGGGCGCGATTAGCACGGGCAATGGTACGGGCAGGATATTCCATGGAGTGGCGAGTTAACAGCAGCACAGTGATCGGTGATCGAAGAACTTTTGTGCCTTAAGATACGTTTTTTCTCAAGGGGCATTGATACAAGTGTAGTGATATTGATCCAGGAACATCATCGTCTAGATGCATCCTGTCATCTATTGAGTTCCCTATCGCGTCAGATTGAACAATTAGCTATCAGCTTCTAGGGTTCCGACTTGAAATGAAGGCTTCATTGCTGGGAATGAAGTGCTTCGTGCAAGTGTCTGGTCCGAGAGAAGCAGCTTGCTGAGTCCTCAGTAAGCTACACGGCGGGAAAAAAGCCCGGGAGGAACGCGGTCGCAAGGCTGTTCTGAGTTCGTCCGGGCTTTTGTTTTGGCTCCTGACTCATTAAAGCCGATATCTAACCTGCCATTGAGGTTCTTACCATGACAGAATCATCCGCTGACACGCCGAACTTCCAGCCCCCGATCACCGAAGCCGCCGAGGCTCTGCAACGAGAAGCCAGATTGCCCCTCACCGGGTGGCAGCAGGAGGTGAGTCGGGGCTTAGAATTTGGCCTCGAAGCCGCTGAGAGCATTCGCGATCGCTCCATTCCCACCGTTTTCGCCGGGGGGAGTTGCCCCACTACGCAGGCATTAACACCTTCTTGAAGGCTCCCTATTTAGAAGATGTTCGGAAGGTGGGAGAGTACGATGTCGCCATTGTCGGGGTTCCCCATGACTCCGGCACCACCTACCGTCCGGGAACCCGTTTTGGCCCCCAAGGGATTCGCCGAATTTCAGCCCTTTACACCCCCTACAACTTTGAGTTAGGGGTCGATCTGCGGGAGCAAATTACCCTCTGTGATGTCGGCGATATTTTCACCATTCCTGCTAACAACGAAAAGTCCTTTGATCAGATTTCCAAAGGCGTGGCCCATGTGTTTAGTTCCGGTGCCTTCCCGATTATTTTCGGGGGGTGACCACTCCATTGGCTATCCAACGGTGCGGGGCGTTTGTCGTCACCTCGGGGATAAAAAAGTAGGCATTATCCACTTCGATCGCCATGTCGATACCCAGGAGACTGATCTGGATGAGCGGATGCACACCTGTCCCTGGTTCCATGCCACCAATATCCGCAATGCCCCCGCTAAAAATCTGGTGCAGTTAGGGATTGGCGGCTGGCAAGTTCCCCGACAAGGGGTCAAGGTCTGCCGCGAGCGTGCCACCAACATCCTCACCGTTACCGACATCACAGAAATGGGGATCAATGCTGCCGTAGAGTTTGCCCTAGAACACGCGATGGATGGCACGGACTGTGTGTACATCAGTTTTGACATCGACTGCATTGATGCTGGGTTTGTCCCTGGCACGGGTTGGCCGGAACCAGGGGGACTGCTGCCCCGGGAAGCCCTTGCCATGCTGGGTAAAATTATTCAACGGGCACCGGTCTGTGGGCTGGAAATTGTGGAAGTTTCCCCCCCGTTACGACATCAGTGATATTACCTCTTTGATGGCAACCCGCGTCATTTGCGATGCCATGGCCCATTTAGTGATCTCCGGCCAACTACCCCGCCGACAAAAACCAGACTATATCCATCCTGAGGCCCAGCCCGAACTGCTGGATTCCTGATGCACGAGACCGACATGACCCAGGCGCTGATACTCACGGTTGAGGACTGGTGGCGATCGCAGCCACAGCAACCCCAGATTCAGGCGATTCATTTGACCGTCGGCCAGTTCACCTGCGTTGAACCCATGGGACTTCAGTTTGCCTTCGAGGTGCAAAGCCGTCAGACCGTTTTAGCGGGGGCTCAACTGGTGATTCACGAAACCCCACTGATCGCCTTCTGCCATGGGTGCGACCACGAGTATCGTCCTGAGATGGGGTTGCAGTACGCTTGTCCCCAATGTCAGGCTCCCATGGAAGAGATTCGTTCCGGACGAGAACTGAAAATCAATCACATTGAATATACCCAGTCCGGCGATCGCGATTGAAGCGGGGAACTGTCCCTCCGACGAGATGCCCCAGCTTTGCCGTCGTGATTGCTACCGTTTTTCATCCTGCCCCCTACCCCCTTGGCTCCTCCTCCCCACCATGCACCAAACCTTTGATGCTGCGCTTGAAATCAACCTACTCCATGCCAATCAGCAAGGAGCCGATCAGAATCGGGCTCATTTTGACCAGTGGGGGATTACCTGCCTCAACTTGATGAGCAGCCCTGGTGCGGGGAAGACCGTACTCCTAGAACGTACCCTCGCGGCGTTACATCCAGAACTTCAGATAGCGGTGATTGAAGGGGACATGACGACGGAATTAGATGCCGATCGCCTGCGTCAGTATGGGGTACCTGTGATTGCCATCAACACGGGGCGATCGTGTCATCTCGACTCCCGAATGGTGGCGGGAGGACTGCATCAACTCACCCACAAGGTTGACCCAACCTCTTTAGATCTGGTGCTGGTTGAGAATGTGGGTAACCTGGTTTGCCCTGCTGAGTTTGAAGTTGGGGAACATGCCAAAGTTGCACTGTTGAGTGTCACCGAAGGCGACGATAAACCCCTGAAGTACCCGATTATGTTTCGGGAAGCAGATTGTTTGTTGGTGACGAAACTCGACCTCGCTCCCTATGTGGATGTCGATTTAGAGCGCATCGCCGCCAACGTGCGTCAGATTAACCCCGAGATTGTCCTGATTCCAGTGTCAGCAAAAACAGGGGTCGGGTTGGATATCTGGTTCGATTGGGTACGGACACAGGTCACCCGTCCCGATAAGTTGTCAGTAGTCACCCAGGAGTTCTCCGGTCGATGACCATTGCTTGTAACCTTGGCTTGTCCGTTCTCAGTTGTGAGGAGATTCTATGAAAATTCGCCGACTCTTAGCTTGGTTCGGTATTTTTCTCGTCAGTTTAATTGTTACGGTGAGTTGTGCTTCCCCCCCAACCACCCCGACCACCCCCACCCCCACCCCGACCACCTCAACTTCGGTGCGGATTGGTTTCAGTGCTTGGCCGGGTTGGTTCCCTTGGCAGGTGGCTGAAGAAGCTAAAATTTTTGCGGCCAATCAGGTAGCCGTGGATCTGAAGTGGTTTGATGGGTATCTGGACTCAATCAATGCCCTCACCGTTGGGCAATTGGATGGTAACAGTCAAACCTTAAACGACACCCTTAGCTCCGTTGCCGCTGGCTCTGATCAAGTGATTGTGCTCGTCAACGATAACTCCACGGGCAACGACCAAATTATTGTCCGGCAGGGCATTAATGCGATCGCTGATCTCAAGGGCAAGAAAGTGGCGGCGGAGGAAGGCACCGTCGATCATTTCCTGTTGCTGCTGGGACTGCAAAAGGCTGGACTCGCCCAGAAAGATATTGAATTTAAACCCCTGGAAACTGGGGCGGCAGCCGCCGCTTTTGCGGCGGGTCAAGTGGATGCCGTGGGCGTATTTGCCCCCTTTACCACCAAGGCGCTGGAACGTTCTGGCAGTAAGGTACTGTTCAGCTCCAAGGATTTTCCAGGGGCGATTTCTGATCACCTAGCAGTGAGCCGTAAGTTTCTACAAGCCCATCCCCAGGAAGTGCAGGCAATGGTGAACAGTTGGTTCGCCACCCTGGATTTCATTCAAAAAAACCAGCCTCAAGCCTTAGAAATCATGGCGAAGCGGGCGGGTGTGACGGTGGCTGAATATAAAGACTACGATGCCGGTACTCACATTTTCTCCGTGGCCGAAAACTTGAAAGCCTTTGAGCCAGGGCAAGATATGACGGCCTTACCCTTTGCTGCCAAACAAATTAGTCAGTTTCTCGTCAGTAGCGGTCTCATTAAGCAAGCCCCAGACTTGAGTAACTTGTTTGATCCGCAATTTGTCAAAGCCTACGCCGCCGCCCATCCCAGTTAATTGCCATGGAACCCAGCCACCCGCCAGATGTTGCCGAAGAAATGATGGACAGTCCCCTCTCCAACTTCCAGGTGTCAGCTCCAGATCCACGAAAAATGCTCTCGCCAACCATCTTTTGGCGGATTGCTGACCCAATTCCTCGCGCCTTAGCTTGGATCTTGATGACCCTGTCCATCGTGCTTCCCTTCAGTCTGTGGTGGCTGATTGCCTCCTCCGGAGTAGTGGCACCGCTGTTTCTGCCTTCCCCAGGCCAGGTGGGAGGGGCGTTGCAGCGTCTTTGGAGCAACGGTAGTTTACTCAAGGACAGTACCGCGAGTTTGATGCGGGTGTTGTGTGGGTTTTCCTTAGCAGCGCTGATTTCCATTCCCCTCGGCATTCTCATGGGAACCTTTACCAGTGTGAGATCGCTGGCAGAGCCGTTGATCGGCATTGTCCGCTATATGCCTGCGCCAGCCTTCATTCCTCTACTGATCCTCTACTTTGGCCTCGGGGAAACACCCAAAATTCTCCTGATCAGCATTGGCACTCTGTTTTTCAATACCTTGATGGTGATGGATGCGGTGAAATTTGTCCCCAAAGAATTAATTGAAACCACCTATACCCTCGGGGGACGGCGACGGCAGGTGTTACTCCAGGTCATCACCCCCTACGTCTTACCGAACATTATTGATGCCTGTCGGGTAAACATGGCCGCCTCCTGGAATTTGGTGATTGTTTCGGAACTGGTGGCTGCCACAGAAGGCTTGGGACGGCGTATCAGTGTCGCCCAGCGTTTCTTAAGAACCGATGAAATTTTTGCTGGTTTAATTACCATCGGCTTGATTGGCTTGATGCTGGATTTACTCTTTCGGCTGCTCTCCCGCGTTGCCTGTCGCTGGGCTGTGGAGTAAGGACATGCACTTAGAAGTTTGCCACCTGTTCAAACAATTCAAAACTAGACAGGGAACCCTCGTGGCCCTGAAGGACATCAACCTCCATGTCGAGACTGGGGAGTTTATCTGTGCAGTCGGGGCCTCTGGCTCTGGAAAGTCAACGCTGTTGCGGTTGGTTGCCGGACTCGATATGCCCACCGCTGGGGAGATTCGTGTCGATGACGTACCTGTCACAGGCCCAGGCCCTGATCGGGGGATGGTGTTTCAAAGTTATACCCTCTATCCCTGGATGAATGTTGCCAACAATGTGGGGTTTGGGCTGAAGTTGCGGGGCATGGCAGCGCGCGATCGCCATCAGCAGGTGAATTACTACTTAGACGTGGTGGGGCTGTCCCACTGTGCCCAGTGCTTTCCCAAGGAACTCTCCGGAGGGATGAAACAACGGGTGGCGATCGCCCGAGCCTTAGCTTCTCAGCCCCAAATTTTGCTCATGGATGAACCCTTTGGAGCCTTAGATGTCCAGACAAAGGAAACCCTGCAACAATTTCTGTTGCAAGTTTGGCGACGCACTGGCACCACAATTTTAATGATTACCCATGACGTCGAAGAGGCAGTGTTTCTCTCGGGGCGGATTTATGTCCTCACCTCCCAACCCGGCAGTATCAAACAAGAGCTATCTATCGATCTGCCCGGAGAACGTGACTATCAGATCCGCCGCCACCCTCGCTTCCAAAACTACAAAGATGAAATTGTCACACTGCTGCGCCAAGAGGCTCTGCCAATTTTGGCCTAAGCCTTGCTGATGATCCGTTGCACAATTTCCATTCCCGTCACGGCTTGCCAGCCAAATAGCCCAACCAGACTGACGTTCAGTGCAATGTGCAAGTAGCGAGCCCAATCGTGACCCTTTTGCATATAGGGTGAGAGGGAGGCTGAAATCGCGATCAATCCGGTCATGGTCAGACCAGCCAGCAGGTGGGGGCCAAAAAATAGTTTGCCATTGTTGATATAGGTGACGGCCATCCCGCCCAGGGTTCCCAACACCATAATTGCCAGCAGCAGGGAGCCGATCTGGTAATGCTTGAGATTAAATCGCCCCTTGATCAACTCTTTACGCTGTTCAGTCTCAACAGCCCGAGTTCGCCGAACCTGAATCCCCGTGTACAGGGCGTAAAGGGTGAGGGCTAACAACAGCCACATCAGGGTGGGATGGACAAAATTCAACCAGAACTTAGCGGACGGGGGGATCTCAAAAATCATGATAGCTGCGGTAAGGATCGCCGACACTTTATCATAATTTAATATTTCTTATTGTTTTGTCAACGATTTGACAGGTTAAGGCGTTTCTTTCTGGAAGCATCTCTTTGTTATGATTTGGGGCATTCACCCAGAAATCAGGGAGCAACCCGTTATGACGTGGGCACTGGTTACAGTCTGTGGAAACTTGGGTGCCAAACCCACCATCAAACATTTTGACACCGGGAATGTGGTCTGTAATTTTGTTCTCTATGTCAATCGTCCCAAAAGCGGTGAGACCGATGGCCCACCCCCGCTGAAACTCTATGTCGATGTCTGGGGCAAACAGGCAGACAGCTGTATGAACCTTCTCGATAAGGGCTCCAAGGCAACGGTCACCGGAACCCTGGACGAAGAGTCCTATCAGGATCGTGAAGGCAACCCTGTGACTCAGATCAAAGTTCGGTTTGCCCAAGTCTTGGACTATGGCTTTAAACCCAGTGGCGATCGCCCCGGAGACTGATCGACTGCAACCTTGAGTGGGCTGTCAAGATTTTTTTCATGGGTGAAAAACCCTCAAAAAACTCACCCCATTTCAAAGTCTTTACCTATCCACTAACGGTTGACGGCGTCCTAGCGGCGGGGGTTCGGGAGTAGCTGCCGCGAACTTGCCTCTTTGGGGGTATAGCTGTATTCACTCACTTCTCCCGGTTTACCCAGGGGTTTCATCGGTGCGCCATTGAATCCCGCCAGGATATTACCGGCGTTCCCCACCCGTAGAATCAGTTTCTCCCGTGCCGTCCAGGTTTTCTGGGTACCTTTGGACAAGATACCTTCATACTGGATTTTGCCATCCGTCGTGACTTGGAGCCAGGACTGTCCCTGGAAATTGAGCACCACTTGGATGGGACGATGTCCCTGAGACACCATGGGTTGATTGGAAAATTGTGGCTTGGGGACAGGCTCTCCACTGATGACACTATAGCGCTGGCGATCCTTAGCCAGATCCGTCTGTGCCTGTTTAGCGACAAAGGCAGTCGGTGGAATTACTTCTAAAAGGTTGATGGCCGTTTGCAACTTTTGGGCGGCAGTCTGGCGGGCTTCGGGATTGGGGTTATTCCCCAGCGTCTTCTCAGCCGCACGACTCAGTTGCTGGGCTAGCTTCAAGTTAGCAGCCGCGTCCTTCTCAGCTTGTAACCGCCGTTCCACCAGGGTTAATTTTTCACGAATCGCCGCTAATTCCTGGGTCACTTGGGGGTCCCCCTGGGGCATGGACTTCAACAGAGCGATCGCCTTTTGTAACTGACTTTTAGCACTGGTGAGGGTTTTCAGATCATTGATCTGCTCAATTTTGCCAACTCCCTCCACCAGGGCTTGTGCTTGAGTGCGAATTTGAGTTTGCCGCTGGTGCAAGCCCCACCACCAGCCACCCACTCCCATGACGAGAATCACCAGGGTCACACCCAGTAGCTGTTGCTTCGTAATCGGACGGATCGGTGGCTTTTCTAGCCTCCGTCCGGGGGGGAGATGCCACAGGATCGGGCGGGTTCAGGATCTCGCTCGGCGCTGGTGGAGTCCCGACAGTACCCTCTGCCAACACCGCTGGACTGAACTCACTGTTAGGAACCCCAGGTTGGGCAGGGATCGGATCTCGCTGGGGAATTCTGGGAGGGGGGGCGGGGGGGCGACTGGGGGGCGGCGGTGCTACGAGGGGAGGCTTAGTCTGTTGGGATCGCTGCTGGGGGAACGGTAGTTTGGGTTGGGGTGTCAGTATGACAACAGGAAAGGACGCTGTAATATCCGTATCCGTATCCTCATCCTCATGTGTGGTGGGGACGAAGGATGGAGGTGTCGGTGCGGGTGAGGCTGATATTGGGGGAGTTGGGGTTGATGGCGATTCAGGGGGGGTCGATGTCAGTATCTGCCATGGCTTCCGATGCCACCGTCTCAGTGATCGCCACCGATGGGGACAGTAGCTGGAATTCCTGACTCCATACTGGGGTCGCACCATTGATTTGGCGGCCATAGACTCTGACCCATGAGATCGAGGGTGCGCCCAGATCCTGCATCGCCTTTTGCAGTGCCGGGATCAGTCGCTTTTGGTCTAAGGGTTGTTCCGATTCCAATAGTAGGTGCATGCAACCATCCCGGCAGGTGACTTTCACGGTCACTCCTTTCGGTTGCAGTACCCGATTCATCAAAATCGTAATGGCTTGGGGGTCGCCCTGCTTTGCGGATTCTAAAAGATTCGGTTGCATGGTACGGAAGCACAGCGGGTAATCAGGCAGATCACGACTGAGCGTCCGGGATAGCCGCCCGGTGACTAGACCCTCAGTTTGATCAGTGGCTATCAGAGTATATTTCAGATCCGGCTGTTGACAGAATACCAGGTGACCTGAATGGCGACGATTTCTCTAAGAGATTTGCCTTATCAGGTGTGGATAGTTGCAACGTCTCCAGGACGTTTATTCTAGCCGGATTGTTTGAGGCGGGGCTATAGCAGCTGGCGATCGCCGATGAAATTGCCCCTTCCAGTCACGCCCGTGCTCTATGATTTTCTAACAAGGTTTCGGTGAGACTGGCCATTTGTTCCAGCTTTGCTTGTAACTGGGTTGCCTGGGTTTTCGCGGATAACTTGCGCTCGATCGCCGCCCGTGCCAGGTCTTCTCTCCCCTGTTTTAGGGCTTCAAAGGCAACGCGCTCCCAGGTGGTCATATCCTCACGGGCCTGATGATATTTCGGCTGGAGATCATCCCAAACTTGCTTGACATCGGCCAGAGCCTGATTCAATAACCGGGTTGCTTCGGCGGGGCTAGAGGTTCGGAGTGCCTGGGCAATGGGTTCGGAGAGCTGTCTAGGGGCGATCGCCCCTAGGTAGGGCATAAAGTCTTGAATCTGGTCGCTGTAGTTGACCCCAGTTTTGCACCAAGTGGCAAAATGTTCGCAGTTATTTGAGAGCAGGTTGTACTGCTGCTCCCCGAGGCGGCTTTGTGCCCGATGAACCACCACTTCTGGCAGAAAACAAGTGGCGTAGGGTTTGATGTAAATTGAACCGCCCAGGGCAAAGGTTTCGAGGGAGGTGCATTCAATCGTCTCACTGGGTTTGCGGTAATGAATCACGGTGCCATCCCCACAGTCAATGCCGTGGTGCTGATAGACTTCCTGGAAGTTGAGCCACTCCCGCATCACATAGATTTGATCGCCCCGCATGATGGATTCACCGCTAGTGCAACGTCCCGGTTGTTGGCCATGGGTGCTCCCCACGCGTCCGGGGTTGGCTTCCCTGTTAATGTAATGACTGTAACCTCCGGTGGGCAGAAGAGGCGACCCGGAAAGTACGTGCCTAACCCCCGATTAACATAGAGGGTATGATCACCAATTCTGTGCAATCCCTGAGCCCATTCCCAATGTTGCACCACCTTATGACACTTGCGCATCAGGGGTAACCCCCGACGTAGGGATTTGGGAACTTTTCGCCGCACCGGATCGAGCCATTGAGAGATCGTTCCCAGCCCTGGAATCACCACTTGCCCCCCGTGGGTATGTCCAGAGAGCTGTAAATCTACCCGCCAGGCTTGGAGTGGCACGGCACTATCGGGATTGTGGGAGAGAACAATCCGAGGCAGTTGCAGGGGGAGTTGGCTCAGGAGTGACTGGGGATTAAATTCCCGTGACCACATATCTGCCAATCCGACGAGGGCAATGTCAGCCCCAAGGGGATAGGCAATTTGGTTCCACAAGACTTGAATGCCAATGGCGGTCAATGCCTGGGTGATCTGAGTTTGGGAGTGGCGATAACAGAGGTCATGATTGCCCAAGACCGCATAGATGCCAGCTCGGCTGCTGAGGGACTGGAGCCGTTGGGCTAGGTCATGGATGGGTTCGGGGTCGTCGGTCACATAGTCGCCCGTCAGCAGAATCAGGTCAGGGTTTGCCCGATTGGTCGCTGCGATCGCCTGTTGCAGGAGGGTTTCTGAGAGACGGAAGCCATCGTAGTGGAGATCGGACAGATGCACAAGGGTGGTGCCCTGGAGTCGATCGGGTAACCCTGCGATCGCAACTGTTACAGACTCAATGGTGAGGGGCCCGGTCAGAATTCGGTGCATGACCTTCCAGGTAGCAAGACAACAAGCTGCAACACAGCTTACCAGAAACCCCTTGATCCCTTAGCGTGTCCAAGCTAACCATCGCTCAAATAATCGCTTCACCCTTGGGGTGAGGCGGGTGCGGTTGTAGGCATCGGCGACCTTCCGGATAACCTCTGCCTGGGTAGGGTAGGGATGGATCACCGAGGCAAGGGTTTTTAAGCCCAGGTTGCCCACCATCGCCAGGGTGACCTCACTGATCATGTCCCCCGCATGGCGAGCCACGATCGTGGCCCCGAGAATTTTGTCCGTCCCCTGTTTAAGGTGGAGCTTGGCAAAGCCTGTGGTTTCACCGTCGGCGATCGCCCGGTCTACTTGGGTCAAGGGCACCTGAAAGGTATCGATGGCAATGCCCTGAGCCTTGGCCTCCGGTTCATATAGCCCCACATGGGCCACCTCTGGGTCAGTGTAGGTCACCCAGGGCATGGTCAAGGTACTGAGCTGCTTGCGACCCAGAAACAGGGCATTTTGAATCACGATCCGGGCGGCGGCATCCGCCGCATGGGTAAATTTCCATTGCATACAGACATCCCCCGCTGCATAAATCCGGGGATTGGTGGTTTGTAGATGGTCATTCACCTGTACCCCCCGTTTGGGGTCGTAGGCCACCCCCACGGCTTCTAGATTCAAATCTTCGATATTGGGGGCGCGTCCGGCTCCGACTAAAATCGCATCCACGGTGACGGTGTGGGCCTGACCTTGAGACTGAAACATCAGCACCTTCTCTGCTCCTTGGACGACAACTTGTTGGATCTGGGCCTGGAGCACCAGTTGAATGCCATCTTGGAGCAGCGCCTGCTGAATCACCGCCGCCGCCTCAGCATCTTCCCGATCCAGAATCTGGGCAGTTTTTGTGAAGCAAAATCACCTCAGAACCGAGGCGTCGAAATGCCTGGGCGAGTTCACAACCAATCGGGCCACCGCCAATCACCGCCAGTCGTCCTGGGCGTTCCGTGAGGGAAAACACGGTTTCATTGGTCAGGTATCCCGCATCTGCCAAACCCGGAATTTGAGGCTGAACGGCGCGGGCACCCGAGGCAATCACCGCCCGCTTGAACCGGAGTTTTGTCTCTCCCACCACCACTGCATCGGCACCCACAAAACGAGCGGCTCCTAAGAAAACATCCACCCCGAGCTGTTGAAACCGCTGCGCCGAATCATGGTGGCTAATATCGGCGCGAATCTGCCGCATTCGTTCCATGACGGCGGCAAAATCAACCGTCGTTCCTGGGGGAACCTCTACCCCCCAGTGGTGGGCATCCCGAACATCGGCATAGGCGCGGGAGGAGCGAATCAAGCACTTAGAGGGCACACACCCGACATTGAGACAATCCCCCCCCCAGCAAATACCGCTCTACCAATGCCACCTTAGCGCCCAGTCCAGCGGCTCCCGCCGCCACCACCAGCCCTGCGGTGCCAGCCCCAATCACCACCAGGTTGTAGCGTTCTAGCGGTTCTGGATTCACCCAGTTCGGGGGGATGGACATTGGCAATCAGGGCTTGATTGTAACCATCCATCGGGGGCAGGGTAACCGGGTCAGAGGGAGCCATGGCGGTGCCTTTTTATCGTACTGGTCAGGCAGGTTAGAAGATTCCCAGACTGTCAAACGTCTTGGGTGAGGGCTTGGCGGGCGATGCGGCTGACATAGATCGTGACAACGACTGTGGCCACAAGACCCAGGAGGCGAATGCCCCACTGAAATGCCGGATTGAGGGAGGGACTGGCAACTCCAATCAGGGCAAGGTCTGTGATCAGGGACCCCAGATATACATAAGCCACTGTCCCTGGAATCATCCCTATGGAGGCTAGAACGTAGTCCCACAGGGAGACCTGGGTGATGCCATAGGCGTAGTTGAGCAACACAAAGGGAAAGATGGGGGAGAGGCGGGTGAGCAGCACAATTTTCAACCCTTCTCGACCGACCGCATCATCAATGGCCTTAAATTTAGCATTGCCTGCGATTTTTCGAGCCACCCAGTTCCGTGCCAGATAGCGACCCACCAAAAAGGCAGCGGTAGCTCCCAGGGTGGCTCCCACCATAACTACCCCTGAACCAATGATGACTCCAAACAGGGAACCCGCCCCGTAAGGTCAGCACTGAACCGGGGATCAGGGCAACGGTGGCGATCGCATAGAGTCCGATAAAGACGATGGGGGCGATCGCCCCGTAACTCCGCACCTGATCCAAGCCACTGAGGAGCAGTTGTTGGGGAAGGATCGGCTCACTAGCCGTCTGGGCAAGGACTGGCACTGAGGTCAACATCAGCCCCCCCTGGATCACCACGGCGATCGCCCCCAGGCACAACAACGGTTGCAAAACGCGGAGCATCCAGTTAGGAAGTTTCATAGTAAACGCAGTCGGGATCACGGACGCAGGGTTAAGGTCGATGCTAGCGGGTGAAGCTGAAATTTCCCTGAGAAGTCAAGCTTGGACTAAAAAGCCGATGAGTGCCCCAGCTATTACCAGCCAGACAGAATTGACGGCGCTCCCAAACACCATCACCCAACTGACAACAGCGATGCCCAAAGTCAGCACATCCACCAAAGCCGCCTGCCCCAACCTCCAAGTGACAACCGCCATCAGTCCGAGAGCCGCAGCGTTCACCCCATCTAAAAAGCCCCCCATCCAAGAGGAAGCTCGTAGTTTGGGCACCCAAGGATTGACCAATGCCACTAGCACAAAGGCGGGGAGAAAAATCCCCACTGTTGCCGCAATCGCCCCAGGGTTCCCCGCCAGGATATAGCCAATAAAGGTTGCGGTGGTGAACACAGGACCCG
Source organism: Neosynechococcus sphagnicola sy1 (assembly GCF_000775285.1). Lineage (NCBI taxonomy): Bacteria > Bacillati > Cyanobacteriota > Cyanophyceae > Neosynechococcales > Neosynechococcaceae > Neosynechococcus > Neosynechococcus sphagnicola. Next base: position 97,689 of record NZ_JJML01000015.1, read on the forward strand.
GGGGTGATCTGGCCAATGGCAACGGCATCGAGCAATTGCTGGGAGGTCAGCCAATGGGTACGTTCGACTAAATCCCGTTGTAAAAAAGCCAGCAGGACGTAGCCCCCCCCATAGAGTACGGAGCCAATTTTGAGGAAAATCCAAAACACTTGACCCCAGGTGATGGGTTCGAGGGGCAAGGCTCCCCCCTGGGTCAGCAAGCCAGGGAGCAATAGGGCGGTGGTGGCTCCAGTCCCAGCGGTGGGTGTCAGATTTCTCAGCAGCATCACACCGATCCCGGCTGCCAGCAGCAGTGAAATTTCATTTACCCCTAAGTAGAAGCTAACCATCACCGCCACTGCGGCCACCGTAGTCACCCCATCCTTAATCGCCGTCCTACCGAGTTTCAGCACCGCTTGGCAGACAATGGCAATGATCACTGGCTTGACACCGTAGAGAAGCCAGCCCATTTCTGGAAGCGTTTGGTAGTGAACATAGAGAACCGCCAATCCCCAGACAATCAGCATTGCGGGCAAAATAAAGCAGGCACCCGCGATCGCCAGTCCCCAGACACCAGCCCGTTCATAGCCAATGTGAATGGCGAGTTCCGTAGAGTTGGGGCCAGGAATTAAATTCGTCACCCCCGATTAAATCCAGGAGTTTTTCCCGACTCATCCACTGACGACGGTTCACCACCTCATCGTCCATCATGGCGATATGAGCCGCAGGCCCCCCAAAGGCGATCGCCCCTAACTTCAAGAACACCAGCGCCAGTTCCCGCAATCGCTGGGGATTCTGCTCCGGGTCAATTTGCGGGGGAAAAATCCTGACATCAGAACGTTGTATTCCGGGAATTTCCTCAAGGGGTTCGGGCACGGGTGCGTCTCCAGGGGGGCAACAGATGGGGCATCGGCTTGATTGTACGCCAGACCATTCTCCTGATGCCGTCGTCTGGGAAGCTGCAAACCATCAAGCAATCTTTATAACCCCGAGGCACAAAAAAGCAGCCCTGGGGGACTGCTCTACACGCAAGATTTAGGATGTTGTTCTGTAATCATCCTCTCTGAAGCCCCTCTGATCAGCATTCCTCTAGTTGGGTAGCCCGATCGGGTGATTGAAGTCACTGCATCGTGGTTCAAGGCCATCCCCGTTTTTGCTTCTGTTGCATTCGAGCTTTGCGATCGCGAATATTGGCGGCCAGCCGCACGGCGGGGGAAAGATAGCCGTCCGCGGGTCGAGGCTTCACCGCTGCGATTCTGGGAGCGTGCTCCTTGAGCATCGCGGGGGGGGGGCAGGGCCTCCACAACGGGATGCTGGATCGGTGGGAGATCGGTGAGATCTGCCAAAATCGCCGCCGCCGAGGGGTAGCGGTCTTGGGGAGATAAGGCTGTCATCCGCTTCATCAGCGCTGCAAAGTCAGCGCTGATGACCACTGCCTGATGCCAGTCAACGGCTGTGGTCACCGAGTCCCACGGGAAATCCCAGGGATACTTCCCCGTCAGCAGAAACAGGCAGGTCATGCCCAAGGCATATAAATCACTGGCAAAGATGGGGCGTTTCAATAGCTGTTCGGGGGGGCAAACCCGTAGGTGCCCATGACCTGTGTGGAAGAGGCAATGGTGATACAGGTTTCGCCGAGGTCATGGATGGCTTCCTTCACAGAGCCAAAGTCAATTAGCACGAGGCGGCGATCGCGCCAACAGCGAATCATATTTTCTGGCTTGATATCCCGGTGAATCACCCGCTGCTGGTGCAGATATTCAAGCAGGGGCAAAACCTCTGCTAACATCTCTCGCACTGCTGCCTCAGACTTGATGCCTGTGACCATCACCTCTTCTGCTAGATTCACCCCCTGTACATATTCTTGGACGAGGTAAAACTCTCCCTCAATGTCAAAGTAGTTGAGGAGCAAGGGTAATTGGGCATGTCCACCCAAACGACCGAGAATCTTAGCCTCTCGCTGAAAACGTTCCTGAGCCGTTCGCAATAACGCCGGATCATGCACTTTGGGACTGAGGAACTTAATCACACACAGAGGATGATGGGGGAGGGAGGCATCCTGAGCTAGAAAGGTAACGCCAAAACTGCCCCTTCCTACTACTTTCAGCACCTGATAGCGCTCTTGAAAGAGCACTCGTGCTGAGATCGCCCTTCCCAGTTGGGTTTTGTGCAGCGTTCCTACCCGGAACTTCAGTAGATCGGTAGACAGGTCACTCATGGCGAGGACACAGTGTTAGATGAATAGGGATTTTGAAATGCTATCACTCTCGCCAAGGATTTCAGCTCCCTCGGCAAGTAACGTTACTTAACCCTGGTGCAGCAGCGATCTCGCCATTGCAATCCTCCAGAGCAATCGTTCCGTTATCGCTTCCGCGCAAGATTGCGCTGTCTGCTGCATAGTTCACCAGGGAAAACAGATGCCGCAAATTCGCTCCCGATGACACAATCAGTTGTTCCATTTGATCAGCTTCAAACAACTCAGGGTTGATCCGTGCCTCCAGAACTGACTGTACTGCCCGTCGTCCCTCCTCATGGGGAGTGTGGTCAGGGTAAAACACAGGAGTATTGGCAATCACAAAACTACAATCCGATGCAAACCAGAGCCGTGCCCCGTCAGAGGAACTGTAAAGACCAAATTGTCTGGCGCGTTGTTTGAATCACCCGTCGAGTAGACCAGCAATAGCGGTTGAGACGCATGGGCTTTCCTGACGACTTCCGGTATCATGCCCTGTAACTGTCACAGATTCTGCATCTCTTATCCACTGCTGACACGAGCGCTGTGGAGTCGCTCCAATGATTCAATTTCATATCCAACTTGATAGTGAAATTCCGGCCTCAACCCAGCTGTATGACCAAATTCGTTTGGCGATCGCCTCCTGTCAATATCCGCCCGGTCATCGCCTGCCGAGTACCCGTCAACTGGCAATGCAGACGGGATTGCACCGGAACACCATCAGTAAGGTCTATCGTCAGCTAGAAGAGGCTGGGTTAGTAGAAGCCCTGGCGGGTTCAGGAATTTATGTCCGGGCACGGAGCCACGAACGGGGGGGGGAAGTTTCGTTCCCCATTACAAGAACAGTATCCTGAGGCTCACAAGCTTTTGCAGCAAAGTATTGATGCCTTGCTGAACCAGGGCTACACCCTGAATCAGGTGCGTGAGTTATTTCTGACCGAAATTGACTGGCGCTTGCGCTGTAGTGCCCAGGTATTGATCACCGCTCCAGCCCAAGACATTGGGGTGGCGGAATTGATGGCGCGGGAATTAGAGCAAGCCCTAGCGATCCCGGTGCAAATTGTGCCTCTGGAAGAACTGGCGCAGGTGTTGTCCCAAACCCGTTCGGGCACCGTAGTCACCACCCGTTACTTTATCAGTGATGCCGAGGCGATCGCCCTGCCCCAGTCTGTGCGGGTGATTCCCCTGGATATCTACGACTATGCGGCTGAAATTCAGGTGATTAAGCGCCTGCCTAAGGATAGCTGCGTGGGCATTGTCAGCATTAGCAGTGGGATTCTCCGAGCCGCCAGTGTGATTATCCATAGTCTGCGAGGGGACGACCTACTGGTGATGATTGCCCCCCTGGAGGATGCCTATAAACTTAATTCCATTGTCCGCAGCGCCCAAACTATTATCAGCGACCAGGCCAGCATTGCAATCGTCAAGACAGCGGTGATGGCCGCCAGGGATGACATTATTCGTCCCCCCCAGCTACTGTGCTGTGAGAACTACATTAGTGCTGCGTCGCTCAAACTGTTAAAGCGGGAACTGGGGTTTGATTAAGCCCCATGCCTCCCGAAACTGAGGCTAAATCAGGACAGAGGTTCTATGACTGCACCCAAGATTGCTGGGTGAGCAACTGATCAGCATTGACCAGCAAGATTCTCCCAAGGATTGCTAGACCCACCTGAAACAGCAAGGCACCCATTTCTGTGAGGAATTTAGCCTCAAGATGGCAGGTAGTTCCGTGTAAGCTATGAACTGTTGGCAATCGCCCTCAAGGCAGCATTTACAGAGGATGAGCCATGGTTGCAGTTACCCAGGAGTTCGAGGCGAGGGACTTTGTCAAAGTTCGATCATCCCTCGACCCAGGACAACAAAGCTTTCTCACATGGTCAGGCAGCATCTATGCGTTTGTCCCGGAGCAGCCCCGCCAATGCCTGTTCAAAATGGTGGGGATGAGCGTCAGCCGCTGTCTTCCCGTGGCTGAAAATGCCTGGGACTTTACCTCCCGCGAACTCACCTACTACCTTGACCCTACTTCGGGTGAAATGCTGCAAACGTGGCAAAATCCCTGGACAGAGGAAACCCTCACCGTTGTCCATGTCGCCAATAGTCCTGTTCAGGGTGCGTTTAAGCGGCAGTTCCCAGCTCAGGTCGATGGCGATACCACAACGTTTATCTTTGATCTGTTCCCCACCTACCCTAACTCCTTGGCGGAAGATCCACAGTTTGGAGACTACAGCCCCCAAGCCATCTATCAAGCGGCTGAGTTGTTTAAGCTGAGTGTGCCTACCCAAGATCTCCTTGATCCGGCGATACTTTCGGTCTCGGATCTGCGTTTGAGTTGGGATCGCATTGGCCCCTGGGTGCCCTGGATGAAAATGGGCGATCGCCCCGGTCATTTAATCTATAGTGCTTGTGGTCGTAAGGTCAGTGGTGTCCCTGAGTTACCACCACTGTTGCAAGAACAGATCCAGACCCGTGTGCCCCTGTTTCAAAATGACCCCCCGTGCCTACCAAGAGGGGGAGGATATGACCTCCTGGTTATACTTTCGTCAGCATTTCCAGTCCTATCTAGCGGGTGCGGTGTTCCCGATGCCAGCAACCCTAGCAGATGAGGTCGCATAGACTCCACCCCCATGAATTTGCAACCGCTTTTACCGGAAACCTCCAGTGATTGCCCCCACTACACCCTGCGGGAAAGTCAGCGGGCGAAATACCCGCGTCTGAGGGTTTCGGTCGAAGTCGGTTTAGAAGTCATAGTGCCCCTGGGTTTTGACCAGCGGCAAATACCAGCCATGCTCCTGAGTAAGAAAACTTGGTTGCAGCGCACCCTCCAACAAATGGAAGCCCGCCGCCAGTTGTTGCTAGCAGCGTCTCCCAGTTTGCTACCAACCCACATTTTCCTGGCGGCGATCACCACTGAGTGGGCAGTTACCTATTGCCAGACCCCAGCGTCCCGTCTCACCGTGCTTGAGCAATCCGGCCATCACCTCCAAATTTTTGGCCCCGTGGACAATCCCCATGCCTGCCAACAAGCCCTCCAACGCTGGCTGGCCCGTCAAGCCCAGCAACACTTAATTCCCTGGTTACAGCACCGCAGCCACAGCAGCCAATTGTGCTTTAGCAAAGCTGTGATCAAGAATCAGAAATCACGATGGGCCAGTTGCTCTAGCCTCCACACGATCAATTTGAATTGCAAACTAATGTTGATTCCAGCGCCTCTGGTGGACTATGTGTTGATTCATGAACTATGCCATACGATGCACCTCAACCATTCCCCCCGTTTTTGGGCATTGGTTGCCAGTCACTGTAAGGATTACCAACAACGCGACACAGATTTGAATCAATCCTGGTGGACACTACCGCTCTGGGTGCGATCGTGAAAGCACCCAGAGCGGTAGCGCTAAACTACTCTGGTGATGGATGTAACGAGTGATCCCATGTGATGGCAGAGGCTTACCCCCCCTGGACAACTCGACGGGTTTGCACCCCCCCCTCCCGCGACTTCAACCCTTGGGGAGGAATCTGTAGGTACCCCCCGCGATCGCGCCCTGATGCAGCGATGTTTGGAACTGGCAAAACAGGCGTTGGGACAAACCGCGCCCAATCCCTTGGTCGGTTCGCTAATTGTGCAAGCGGGGGAAATTGTCGGGGAAGGATTTCATCCCGGAGCCGGACAACCCCATGCCGAAGTCTGGGCACTCCGAGCCGCAGGAGAACGGGCTGAGGGGGCAACGCTGTACGTGAATCTTGAGCCGTGCAACCACTATGGACGCACCCCGCCCTGTTCCGAGGCAATCGTCGCCGCCGGGATTAGAAAGGTAGTTATCGGGATGGTAGATCCCAATCCTCTGGTTGCGGGCAAGGGTATTGCTCACCTGCGCCAAGCAGGGATTGAGGTGGTAGTGGGGGTGGAAGAGGCTGCTTGTCAGAAACTCAATGAAGCCTTTGTACATCGGATTTTACACCAGCGACCCTGGGGAATTTTGAAGTACGCCATGACCCTAGATGGCAAAATTGCCACCACTAGTGGCCATAGTACCTGGATTACCAACTCGATGGCACGGATGGAGGTACACCAGTTGCGGGCGGCCTGTGATGCCGTCATTGTTGGCAGTAATACCGTCCGACAGGATAACCCCCAACTCACCAGTCACCAAGCCAATGCCCATAATCCCCTGCGGGTGGTGATGAGTCGGTCTCTGGATCTACCGTCGGTCGCCCACCTCTGGCAAACCGAGGATGCCCCGACCCTGGTGTTAACGGCGGTAGGAACCAATCCCGCCTTTCAGCAATTGCTTCGCCAACAGGGGGTGGAAGTCATAGAACTGTCGCCCCTGACCCCAATCCAGGTGATGGATTACCTCTATCAACGGGGGTTTCTATCGGTGTTGTGGGAATGCGGCGGCACCTTAGCAGCCAGGGCGATCGCGGAAGGAGCGGTTCAGAAAATCCTGGCCTTCATTGCTCCAAAAATTATTGGGGGCCTCACTGCGCCCTCTCCTGTAGGTGATTTGGGCTTCACCACCATGACGGAGGCTTTGGCCTTAGAGCGGGTAACCTGGCGATCGATTGGCTCGGATCTACTGGTGGAGGGCTATTTGCCCTTCAGGGGTTCTTAACTCAGGCATCAGGAGAGAACCTCCAAAGGTGGGTGGTTGCATCCGTGGGGCGATCGCAGGCAACACCCCGCAGAAACCTCTGGACTCCGGAGGGCAGGGAATGGGCTTACCCAGAATTTCGCTCCCAAAATACCCCCTGACTGTAACCTTGAATCGTTGGCACCTCCGCTGCGATCGCCAACCGCTTGGCTGCCAAACAACAGTAAGTTAGATCCTGTTCGATCCCTAGATAATTGCGCCCTAACTTGTGAGCCACCACGGCAGTGGTGCCAGAACCCAAGAACGGGTCAAAGACCAAATCCCCTGGTTGAGAACTGGCCAGCAGGATTTTTGCCAGCAGCTTTTCGGGTTTTTGGGTGGGGTGCTGGGTGTTTTCGGGCATCGACCAAAAGGGGACGGTAAGGTCAGTCCAGAGATTGGAGGGATGCGTCAGCCGAAAATTTCCTCCTTGACTTCTCTGCCAATCCTTAGGCTGTCCTGTGGCATCGGTATAGGGGGCAATCACCCGCCGCTTTAGCTTCACGGCTGCGACATCAAAGGTGTACTGGTTGGAAACCGTGCAGAACCAGATATCCTCGGAGCAATTTTTCCAATTTGATTGGGCACCCCGCCCCTTTTCCCGTTCCCAGGTAATGCGGTTGCGCAGGATCAGGTATTTCTCTGCGACCAATTGGATGGCGGCAGCCGATCGCCAATCTCCACAGATGTAAACCGACGCGGTTGGCTTCAAGGTTTTGAGCAAGGATGGCAGCCAGGATTCTAACCAGGCTTGATACTCCGTCGTAGACCGTCCGTGGAAGTGGGTGTTGTTAAAGGCTTTGGAGAGATTATAGGGAGGGTCCAGAAATAAGAGATCGACAAATGCCTCCGGCAGCCAACCTAAGAGGGTGAATAAACTTTGATGCACTAGGCGATTCACCAGATCCTCGGCAGCCACGGCCCCAGTGAGGGGCAACAGTTGGGGCTGGTAGTGGTTGATCTCAGTCGCTGAAATACTGAGGGTGCGGTTACGCGGGGCTTTGGGTGGTTGGTCAGCCATAGGTTGGCGGGGATTCTGATCCAGGTTCTGCCTGCTGAGCTGCAAACTGTCCCAAATGTTCCTGTCGCCACCGGGCATCCTCCCGGCGGTTGGTGGGGATTTCCAGGACTCGAATCCCACGGGTGGGCAAAACCTGCAATCGCTGCTGCAACTGCTCCCAGGATTGGATTAACTCATGCTCCACCCCATAGGTGGCACAGAGTTTAGCAAAGTCAATCGACTGGGGTGTCGCAAAAAAATCCTCAAAGGGCGGCTCAAACTTCGCGATCGCCAACATTTCAAAGATACCGCCCCCGTTGTTATTTATCAGAATAATTGTCAGGTGTCCTAACCAGTGTTGCTGGATCAAGAAGCCATTGGTGTCATGGAGCAGTGCCAAATCCCCCGTGAGCATCACACTGCTGGGTTGTCCATGGGCAATTCCCAGAGCCGTTGACAGACTGCCATCAATGCCATTGGCTCCCCGATTAAAAAATGGGCGAATTCCCCGATTGTTGGGTTGCCAGAAACATTCCACGTCCCGTACCGGCATACTACTGCTGATAAACAAGGGGGTACCGGGAGGGAGGGTTTGGCTGAGCAACCAGGCAGCCTTGCCCTCAAACAGTCCCGACAATTCCTCCAGAGTTTGATCGAGTCGCTGCCGTACTGTTGCCTCAGCGGTACACCATTGTTGCCAATAGACATGGCTGGGCTGGAGAGCCTCCAGGGGGGGCAAGGTCTGGGCCAGTTGTTCCACCGATAGGCATATTCGGGTGGTTTGAAGATGTAATGGATCGAGATTCCGTCGCCGGGGGTCCACCACCCACTGCTGAGGTTGGCTGGAACTCAACCAGGATCGCAGTTCCTTACTGGTGGGCAATTCTCCCACCTGAATCACCATGTGGGGGCGTAACTGTCGAGCCAAGGGGGGATGGCGCAGAATCAGATCATAGGTGGAAATCAGGCCAGGGTTGAGATCCGCCGCATTCCTTACCGGGGAAAGCCCCTCGGCAAAGACGGGCCAGCCCAAGGTTTGAGACAGGTGAGCGATCGCCCGACAATAGGCCCAGGGATCTTGGGGTTGCGCCACCCCGGCAATAATCAAGCCCTGGGCACATTGCTGCCATTGCTGGATCAGCGTCGCCAGGGGGGGGCATTGAGATGCTGGGGGCGGGGGGCGGTTCCACAGCGCTAAAAAACGCAGCCTCCGACCACTGGGTGATCAGGGTTTGGAGTTCTGAAGCATCGGCTTCTGGGGTGGGGGCTAAGGGTTCTCGGAAGGGAAGATTTAGATGGACGGGGCCTGCCTCTGGCCACTGGGTGCGCTCCCAGGCATGAATCAGGGTTTGGCGCAGGTAATTTAGCAGATCCAGTTGCAAGGAGGGGGTGGCGATCTCACAGTACCAGTTGGGAAAAGAGCCAAATAACTTTTGCTGATCAATCGCCTGACCCGCATGACAATGACGCAGTTCTGGGGGGCGATCGGCGGTTAAAACCAGCAACGGCACCCCACTTTCCCTGGCTTCGATGATGGCGGGGTAAAAGTTAGCGGTGGCAGTGCCAGAGGTACAGATCAGGGCAACGGGTAAACCGGATTGGCGGGCAACTCCAAGGGCGAAAAAACTCGCAGAGCGCTCGTCCAAAATCGGCATCGCTTGGATCGAGGTGGATTGGGCAAAGGCGATCGCCAAGGGAGCTGACCGAGATCCGGGACAGATAACTGCCGTCGTCAATCCCAACCGCTCTAGGGTTGTGACTAAAACCGAAGCCCAAACGGTATTGGTGTTCCTAAAATCAATCGGCATCACACTCCCCGATCCTGGGGCGATGGTTGCAGAATGCCCTGAACAGCAAGCAAAACCCCTAGTTCTCTTGAACTAGGGGCTAATAAGTCAACCAGGGAACCACACAATGCCATTTTGAAGTTTCTTTATCTTAGCAACGAATTTAGCAATAAAGGGGATGATCTAAGGAATAACAAGAGTGGGCTTCGCCAGGATTTAGCAGCTCCAAAATCAATACCAGGCCAGAGATCGCTAGCCGCGCTTGAGGGCTCGTTCCATCTCGCGCTTGTCCTGCCGCTGCTTTAAATCTTCACGTTTGTCATGCAATTTCTTGCCCCTGACCAAGGCTAAATCTATTTTCACCCAGCCACGCTTCAGATAGAGCTTCAACGGTACTAGGGTTAGGCCTTGTTGTTCCACCTTGCCAATGAGCTTCCGGATCTCCTGGCGATGCATCAGCAATTTACGAGTGCGACGCGGGTCATGGTTGAAGTACTGTGAAGTGGTGTCATGGGGGGAGATGTGGACATTCAGTAACCAGACCTCTCCATTGCGAATCAGGGCATAGCCATCCCGCAAATTCGCTTTGCCATTGCGAATGGATTTAACTTCAGTGCCCTTCAGTTCAATACCAACTTCGTAGGCTTCTAGAATCTCATAGAGATACCGAGCCTGCCGATTATCGCTGACAATTTTCACCCCTTCTTGCTGATCGCTCATGCCTCTATTCTAAGAGGTTGGGTTCCCGCAAAAGCTATAAGATCAGGGAAAATCTCCGAGAGTTGCAAGGGCATCCCGATACTCTCATGCCCTGTTCCCCCTAAAATCGCCCCATGAAATCCGTGATCACCGTTGAGTTACCTCAGCAGTCCTATGAGATTACCATTGCCCCTGGAGCGGTCGATGATCTCGGGAGTTGGATGAATCGGTTATGCCTGGGTCAAAAAGTCCTGGTGGTTTCTAACCCGATGATCTTTCGCCACTATGGGCAGCGGCTAATGGATACCCTGACTGAGGCTGGCTTTGAGGTTAATTCCTGCATCCTCCCCGCTGGAGAGCGCTATAAAACCCCGATGTCCCTGCAAAAAATTTATGATGCCGCCCTGGTTCAGCGTCTGGAACGGTCTTCAACCCTGGTGGCCTTGGGAGGCGGCGTGATTGGCGACATGACGGGCTTTGCCGCCGCCACTTGGCTGCGGGGGATTGCGGTGGTGCAAGTACCCACGTCCTTACTGGCGATGGTGGATGCGGCGATTGGCGGCAAAACGGGCGTTAACCATCCCCACGGCAAGAACTTGATTGGGGCGTTTCATCAACCAAGGCTAGTGGTGATCGATCCCCAGGTACTCAAGACCCTACCAGCGAGAGAGTTTCGGGCGGGGATGGCAGAAGTGATTAAATATGGGGTGATCTGGGATGCGGCACTGTTTGCCCAGTTAGAGTCCAGCCCGCGACTGGATCAACGACGCTATGTCCGTGAGTCCCTGCTTCAGGAAATTCTCACCCGTTCCTGTGAGGCCAAAGCCCATGTGGTCAGTCAAGATGAGAAAGAATCAGGGCTGCGGGCGATTCTCAATTACGGACATACCATCGGTCATGCGGTGGAAAGTTTAACCGGCTACCGGGGGGTGAATCATGGAGAAGCAGTGGGGATTGGCATGGTGGCAGCCGGAGCGATCGCCGTTGAGATGCAGCTCTGGAGTCAGGGGGATCACCAGCGTCAACTGGCGTTGATTCAAAAAGCCCGCTTGCCCACCCAACTCCCCCCAGGGTTGGACAGGGGGGAAATTGTAGCGGCACTGCAAACTGATAAAAAGGTGGCAGCCGGACGCGTCCGATTTGTGCTGCCGACCCAAATTGGGACTGCTACTGTGACGGATCAGGTGGGGTCGGCGTTAATTCACAAGGTGTTGGCAACCCTGCAATAGCCCACCAGGGGTCATTCTTCGACTCGATAGCCAAATTCTGCCAGCCGTAGGCGCGATTGTCGCCACTTGGGCTGGACTTTGACAAATAATTCTAGATAGACTTTGCCAGCAATGAGCTTTTGCATTTGTTCCCGTGCAGCGCTGCCAATGGCTTTGAGCATACTGCCGCCTTTGCCAATCAGGATTCCCTTCTGGGAGGTGCGCTCAATATGAATGGTGGCTAAGACGCGGGTAATGGTGGTGTCTTCTTCCACCCGATCCAGGGTAACCGCAACGGAGTGGGGCACTTCTTCCCGCGTCAGCAGCAAAATCTGCTCTCGAATCAGTTCGCCCATGATAAAGCGTTCCGGCTGATCGGTGACTAAATCCGGGGGATAGTAGTAAGGGCCAGGATCGAGGTGGTCAATCAGCAGGGTTTGCAGGGTTTCTAAGCCAGCGCCGGTGAGGGCAGAAAATTTCACCATCGGCCAAGGCGCTCCAGCGATGAGTTCCGCATAGCTGCGATCGAGGGTCGGGGCTGTTTCAGATTGCTGATCGAGCTTATTCAAGCCCAGGATCACAGGATGGGTGGTTTGGCTGAGAAGTTCCACAATGTAGCGATCGCCCCCTCCCGCTGCCACTGAACTATCGACGACCAGTAACACCACATCCACAGCGCGAATGGCAATCTCGGCATTTTTCACCAGCACTTCCCCCAGGGGATGGTGGGGCTTGTGGATGCCGGGGGTATCGACAAAAATCAATTGGGCTTCCGGGGTGGTGAGGATGCCCCGCAGGCGATTGCGGGTGGTCTGGGCCACTGGCGAGGTGATGGCAATTTTTTGCCCCACCAAGTGATTCATTAGGGTGGATTTGCCCACATTGGGACGGCCAATAATGCCAATAAATCCTGACTTAAACCCTGGGGGTGAAGCTGGAATCACGGCAGTACTGAAGTTACTCGGGTCATTCCCTGGTTGTGGATTCATTTGTTTCCTAGGGTTGGTGTGGAACCACAGAGCCAGCCTCCTGCCTCAGCTTGATCTTAAGATCTTAAGATCTATTCTCGGGGTTTCTCCGCAACTTTGGGGAGCCGCCAGGGATTGGGCAGCTGGGTTGAGGTCTGAGGGTGGGTAATTGCCCATCAGCAACCCCCTAGAGAACTCGTAGAATTGAGAGCAAGGCTCATTGTCAACCAAGTACTGAACCCTTGCACCTGCGGTGGCCGTGGGGGGAGGGGGTTGCTGATCCATTGAGACGAGGTAGGCTTTGAACAACTTCAGCTTTCCGAGCATTTCCAAGATTCTGATTTATCCCTTTAAGTCTCTCGATGGTTTGGAGGTTTCTGCCAGCAAGGTTCTGTCTGGGGGGGGCGCTGCAGCATGATCGGGAATTTGCCTTGGTGGATGGCGCGGGTCAGGTGGTGAATGCCAAGCGGACTGCCAAGATGCAGTTACTGCGATCGACCGTTGATCTAGCAGCGCGGACGGTGAGTTTGCGTCTACCGTCCCATCAATCCTGGGAAAGCTTCCACTGGGATCGCGATCGCCCTGGGCTGGAAACCTGGTTTAGTGATTATTTTGGCTTCCCGGTACACCTGGTACAGAATCTCGAAATTGGGTTTCCGGATGATACCGATGCTCCGGGGCCAACGGTGATTAGCACGGCTACTCTGGCGGCGATCGCGGATTGGTTCCCTGACTTGAGCCTAGAGCAGTTGCGCCTCAGGTTCCGTGCCAATCTGGAGATCAGTGGTGTGCCTGCGTTCTGGGAGGATCAACTCTTCACCGAGGTTGGGAACACCGTCCAATTTGCCGTCGGCACGGTTCATTTTGTCGGGGTCAACCCTTGTCAACGCTGTGTGGTGCCTACCCGTGATCCGGTTACGGGTAAAGCCTATCCTGGATTTCAAAAAACCTTTGTTGCCCGTCGTCAGTTAACACTGCCCCCGTGGGTAAATGAAAGTCGCTTCAATCATTTTTTTCGCTTGAGTGTGAATACCCGCATTCCCGGATCTGAGGTGGGAAAGGTGGTGCGCGTGGGCGATCGGGTCACCCTGTAAATCGGTGAATCCCACCCCCCACCCTAGCCCTCCAACTTGCGTTCCACGTCCCCCCTTTCGGCGGTACAGCGACGCCGAACCGCTGTATGTGCGAAGTTGTGAGATCTTGTTGTCTGTGTTAGGGCAAGAGCATCCCAATACCCAAACCGTTATCGGTACCTTGATCCAATTTCTCCTGCAGGTGATGGCCGAGAATCGCACCGCTGAGTTGTCTGATGCTCCTATCACTCAGCAGCTTTTAGCCGTGTTGCTGAATCCACCCTGATGAAATTAGGCTAGAACCCTCGGAAATCTAGTCTCGATCGCCCCCGACTTCTATTTCCTCACCGTGGCCGATGCAGTGGGGAAAGGGCTATCTGTTACCTCTGGCTTTTGCAGCTAGACACCTGTTACTGCTCCAGCGGACTTGCTAGAGTTAAAACGTCGAAGACGCTCTCTCTGGGGAGTTCCGCGCTAATTGCTATGTTTTGCTGGGGAAGATGGGCATGTTGATGGTGTTGCAAGTCCTGCTATTACTTCTAATCGTTGCATCGCTAGGGTTTTACATCGTTTGTACTGTTTCCACGCTCTGGTTCTTTGTCCTGCGGCAACGACCCGACAGCACTGACCCACAACCAGTTTCGATTTTGATTCCGGTGTGTGGGGTGGATGAGGGGGCACTGGCTAACTGGACTTCCTTTTGCATCCAAGATATTCCCACCTACGAAGTCCTGTTTGGGGTAATGAACCCTGAGGATCCAGCCGTACCGATTCTCAAAACCCTGATCGCCCAATTCCCCGATCACGCTCGACTGATATTGTGCCAGGAGGTACGGGGCATCAATCACCAGATCAGTAATCTCATGCACCTGCTGGAAGCAGCCCAGTTTGAACGAATCATTTTTGCCGATAGCGACATTCGAGTCACCCCCGAATATCTGCGCATTGTCACCGCGCCCCTAGCCGATCCTGCCATTGGGGTGGTGACCTGTGGTTATCTCGATCACGCCCCGAAATTTCTAGGAGCTGCGATCGCGGCGCTGGGTCGAGGGGTGGATTTCATTCCCAGCGTCCTGATTGCCCGTAGCTTAGATGGTGGACTTAAATTTGCCTTGGGGCCAACAGTGGCGACTCGCCAATCTGTGGTGGCAAATATGGGAGGGCTACAAATGGTTGTCAACCGCATCGGTTCTGATTTCCACATGGGTAGACTGGCTGTTGCCGCAGGCTATCGGGTAGAACTATCCACCTATATTTTAGAAAACGACTGTGGGCGGGAAACCCTGAACCAGGTCTTTCAACGGGAATTACGCTGGGCACGAACCATCCGCTGGAATCGGGGAGCACAGTACTATGGGCTGGTGTTCTCCTATGGCACGGTGCATAGCCTGCTCTTAGTCTTGGTAACGGGATTCCAGCCCTGGGCGATCGCGCTTTTTGCAGCAGTTTGGCTGGTGCGTCTGCTGCAAGTTACCCTAGCTATTTACCACCTGGGGTGTCCCCATCTGTTGCCCTGGCTGTGGGCATTACCCCTCCGGGACTGGATGAGCTTTGTGATTTGGGTGGCGGGTTCCTATGGTCAACAGATTTACTGGCGGGGCCGTTGGTTGGAAGTGGGAGCCAGCGGCACCCTGCAAGAAAAGATTAAAGCTAGTAACTAAAGAAGTCGTTACAACGCCTCCCGGTGTAGGATCACTGCACACTATTACACAGGCCGAGGGCGGCAACCATGACTGACTTTCTGGATCTGCTGACGCATAAGTTTGCCTATGTGGCGATCGGAGAATTTAAACCGGGCAAATTTGCCGAGGCTCGGCAGCTTTATGAAAAGGCTGTTTCTACTTATAGCCAAGGTTTCCAGGGAGCCTATTTACTCCAAGAACCCGGAACCGATCGGGGAATTGCCATGATTCTCTGGGAAAGTATTGGTGATATGGCAGAGCATCATAACGCCACCTACGACGAAATCTTAAAGCAAATGGCGCACCTATTTGTCCATCCCCCGGTCAGTACCTTCTACGAGGTCTGTTGTGAGCGTCAACCGGATAGTGCGGTCAAAAATAATCTTATTTAGGGCTGTGCTTAGGGGGTAATCTGGTTTCGCAGGGGGCCATTGTAAAGCACTGTCACTGTGAAATCAGCTTTATCGATGCGAATTTCGCTTTCAATGCTGGGAGTAGTGGCACCGGGGGGGCCTCCGAGAATGTTAAAAATCCAGTGATCCCCTTGATCGATGGCGGCAGCACCGGGAACAAAGACTGACGCATCCGCACGATATTTTTCCAGGCCACCATTGATTTTTTCGGCGGTTTGCCGCGCTACATTCTTGGCTCGACTGCGACTCTGGGCTTCTGCTAACAGATTGGTAGAAGAGGAGGGTACTAGGGGAGTATCTGCGGGATTGACTTGAGCCAGTGAGGGTAGTGCTACCCCGATCGCGAGTGTCGGAAGGATGAGTTGCCACATGGGGTTATAATCTCCAAGAAAACCACGCTTCCAAGATCAGACTGAGTAGGTAGAGTGGGTAGTTCCACACCCCATACTAGCCAATAACTCTGCCGAGTAGCTGCCAGCGGTCATATTCCGCCATTGTATGATGCACTAAGTCAAACATTTGACGACAGTGGTTGTCGGTCTGGAGGGGTAATTCTTCATTTTTGACCACCAGACTCATCCGCACAGCAGTTTCCGTCGCCGTTGTTTGATCAATCAGCACTTCAGCCGTCACCAGTTTGGCAAAGACAACCTGACCGGGAGTTTCTCGTGCCATCATGTAGTCGGCGGTCTCGTAAACGATGTCGAAACGGCAAGACTTGAAAATCTCAATTAACTGTTTGCGCAGTTGGTTGAGGGGCACAGCAACTGTCAATAGGCAAGTGTAGCGAGCCATAGACAACGTGACACGGTAGCGGACGAACCCCTATATGATAGCCGTGAAGTTGAGGGTTGCGATCCTCAACTCTGGAGTCAGCAACAATATCTAAGTGCTATGGCGGGACATTTCATTGTCTTTGAAGGTGGGGAAGGGTGCGGTAAAACGACCCAACTGCGCCAGATACAACAATGGTTGCAGCAGCATCCTGGGTTGCCGCCCTCCGCCGATGGGGGATCACGGGCAATTGTCGCCACGCGAGAACCTGGGGGCACCCATCTGGGAGCGGGGTTACGTCAATTATTGTTGGCGGCTAACTCCCAGGAACCGATGGTGGATCGAGCCGAACTATTGCTCTATATGGCAGACCGGGCTCAGCATGTGGAGGGCTGTCTCCAGCCCTGGTTAGCCAAGGGAGCGATTATTCTCTGCGATCGCTACACGGATTCGACGGTGGCTTATCAGGGCTATGGGCGGGGCTTTAGCCTGGATTTAATTCAGCAGTTGAATCAGATAGCAACCGCAGGTCTGGAGAGCCACCTGACTCTGTGGTTAGATGTGGAAGTCGAGGTGGGGCTGGCGCGGATACAGCAACGGGGAGCCGCCGATCGCATGGAACAGGCAACCTTAAATTTTCATCAACGGGTACGGCAGGGGTTTCAGGAATTAGCCGCCGCCCATCCCCAACGCATTGTCCGCATTGATGCCAGTGCCTCCATAACTGCGGTGACCCAGCAGATCCAGGGCATTCTCACGCCCTATCTGCACCAGTGGTATGGGACAGGCTCAGCATCCTATCCTTAGCGGCTGTCCCCAGCGTCAGAGGCTTGGAGCCAGGATAGATGGGCGTTGGCAACAATAGCTGCCTGGGTGCGATCGCGCAGCCCCAGACGATTTAAGATATTGGTCACATGATTTTTCACGGTTCCTTCGGAAATGTAGAGGGTATGGGCAATTTCTCGGTTGCTGGCTCCTACTGCAATTAAACACAAGACCTGCCGCTCTCGGGGGGTTAATTCCATCAAATTTTGGGGCTGACTGGGGCTTGGGGGGGGAATTGCCGGAACCCGAGCCGCCATTTTTTGGAGAATGCCAGGGCCAAATTGGGCATAGCCTTTGTCAATGGCTCGAATTGCCGTCGCTAATTCTTCGGAGGGCGTATCTTTCAGGAGATAACCAACGGCTCCAACTCGGATTGCCGCCGCCACGTACTCATCATCCTCAAAGGTAGTCAACACCAATACTTTGGTCTGGGAAAACCGCTGACAAATCTGTTGGGTAGCGGCAACGCCATCCATGACGGGCATGCGGATATCCATCAACACCACATCCGGTTGCAGTACCGCTACCTGTTGCAGTGCTATCTGACCATTTTCCGCATCCCCGACCACCTCGAGGTCAGGCTCTAACTGTAATAACGCCTTTAAGCCTTGGCGAATAATACTTTGATCGTCCACCAGTAATACCCGAATCATCCCCCTTGCCCCCTCCCCGGAAAGATTGCCTGAATTTGGCACCCAGATCCCTGCTGGCTGGTGATCTGGAATTGACCACCCAATGCCAATGTCCGCTCTCGCATTCCCTGTAAGCCAAAGCCCGTTGTGTTTTGATCCACTTGGAAGCCGTTGCCATTATCCTGAATCATCAATACCAGGGTCGATGAGTCAGGGTGCAGGGGCTGGATCGAAATTTCCACCGTTGTCGCCTGGGCATACTTACAGATATTAGTCAGAGCTTCCTGGACAATGCGGTAGATCGCGGCCTTCAGTTCTAGCGACAGCAGCTGCGGGAGTTGGAAGTTACAGGTCGGCAACACTCCTGTGGTGCGGTAAAATTTCTGCGCTAGCCCGGTGAGTACCTCCTCTAAGGATTGGCCTTGCAAGGGGTTGGTACGCAGCATCGACACCGATTGGCGAACCTCTTGGAGGGCGGTTGTCCCCAGTTGTTTGGCATCTGAGAGGAATTGCTGGGCTTGGCTGGGGTTTGCCTGCCAGAGTTTTAAGGCGGTTTCCAGTTGAATGTTGAGGGCGGTCAGGGAGTGCCCCAGGGAATCATGGATATCCCTGGCAATGCGGTTGCGCTCCTGTAGCATTGCCTGGTCTTCAATCCGCAGGGCATATTGCCGCAGTTGATCATGGGCGATCGCTAACCGTTTCTGACTTTGGCGCTCAGACAGAATTGTTTGCATCAGCAACAGGGCAAAGATCAGACTCAACAGGAATAATAGGCCAGCGCTGAGCAGAACTCCCATTAACCAGAGTTCTCCTTGCACGCCCAGTTGAATGGGAACCTCCAGGTTTTGGAGCAAGTAGGCAGTGGTTCCCACGGTTCCCAGGATGGCGATCGCTGTGACGATCAACTGTCCCTGCAATTCAAAGATGCAACAGCTCCGAATCACCATCAACAGATAGAGCAAGGGAAAAAAGCGGCTATAGCCCAGGGTTGCTAAAACAATCAAGCCAAGTTCCAGAAGTACATACAGGGCTTTTCTGAACCAACGGCCAGTCGGTAAGTAAAACCCCAAGGCTCCAAAGGCGATCGCACTCAGAATCACCAACCAGGGTTGACGGGGCATCCGGTTAAACGGCGTTGGTAAGAACACCTCCAGTACCACCAGCAACAGTAATACGCCTTCAAAGGGAATCAAGAAGCGAAAGTCAAGGGGGGAACGGAGCCAGAAACGCTGCACGAATCGGATCCAGGATTGGTAGTTGGGGGTTGCCTTCATTGAGCCATCACGATCCCGCATTGAGCCAGCCCTAAAGGTCATCAATGGGCTATGACTAAGGTCATAGCCCATTGATGACCTTCTCCAGATGTGGAAGTGGGCGGGTATCCCTAGGATGAAATCAATCGTTTCTCCCTGAAGCATGCCATGGCTCCCTCTGATTCTGCTCCCATTGTGGTTGATCCACCGACCCAGATCCTCTTCCAGGGGGTAGACTTCGTTGCAGAACTGCTGAACTTGAATGTCCCCCAACTGGTTGACCTAGCGGCACTGCGGGGCTTGCCGTCGCATACTCTGGGGCGATCGCTGGTTGATTTTCTGGAGGAACATCAACTACTGCCCCTGACCTCAGGGCCGCGCCGCAAACAACTCCATGATACGGTTCATGTGCTCACGGGCTATGGCACGGATATTTTAGGGGAGGCGGAGGTACAAGCCTTTTTACTCGGTGCCAAGTTCCATTGGCTGAATGCGGCGATTGGCCTGGGAGCCATATTCCGGCTCTACCACGAGCAACCCCCTATCCCAGGGTTTCAACAGCAGGTAAGAGCGCGACTTCATGTTGCCTACCAGCGGGGGCGTGACTCGTGTTTAGAGATTGACCGATGGGTGGTTGAGTCCCAATGGGAGCGCCCCCTGGCAGAGGTACGGTCAACATTACAGATACCCCCCCTGCCTCCCGAGTCTGCACCCTCCCAGGAAAATTCATAAGTACGGTGTGAGACCTGTTTGAGATTTCATGCCGTTTACAGCCCAGAGCAGGGCGGCTACATTGTAGTGGCAGTGCCCTAACCCTGGGGCTCTAACTCAGCGCTCTTGTCCTCCCAGCCCACCTTTACCTTTTCCAACTTGGAGATCCCCATGATGCTCTCAAAATTCCTCAGTCCCAGTCTTGCTGCCCTCACCATTGCAGGTGTGATCTCCACCGCTGGGTTCGGGGCTGAAGCGGCAACCCCCCCTACAAAAAAACGCTAGTGGATCGGGTGGCGAACATGATGGTACAAAAGGTCAGTAGTTCTTCCTGTGCCGATCTGGCTGCGAATATGCAGAAACCCAAGAATACTGCCGGAGGGCCTAAGGAAGCGATTATGGGGGATTTTATCCAAGCTTTAAAGGCCGATCCAGCCCTCAAAGCCGACTTCTTTAATCAAGTTTCCATTCCCTTGGCGACCAAGCTCTTTGACTGCGGCATGATTCCACCTCGCTAAGACCGCAATCCCTGCCAGAGACTAGCCCGGATGGGTGCCACTCCCCAAAATGAAGAGGGTCAACAAGGTGCCACTGTTCCACAACCCATGGATCAAAATCGGAAATAGCAGATTGCGCGATCGCGTGTAAACAAATCCCAGCACCATTCGTTGAATGGGTTCCGGTTCAGATGCAACGAGGGAATGATAGAGCTTTTTGTAACTGGTTTTCTTGTCTTCTCGATCACCTACATTAAAACTGGCACCTAAAAATTCCAAAGTTGGTGAGAGGTCAAGGTTTGCGATCGCCTTTGAGGCTGGTTCCTGCAAGCCACTGAGCGAGAGTTGATATTGTTCCCCTGGTAAGAAGGTCAGAAATTCTTTCGTATTGGCGATAGTCCCCAGTAATCGATAGTAGGTGATAGATGTAATAACCTTATTACCTACTTCTGGTAGTAATGAATAGTAATGGTAAACTTGTAGGCCAGGATCTTTAACCACTGCAGACAATTCCATGAACGGTCCCAAGTGCCAATCCGTTCAAATGATGAAATACGGACATACCCAATTACGGCAAACCACAATTCCAGTGCCAAGACTGCGGACGGCAGTTTGTCGAAAATACAACGCGACAACCTATTAATGAGGTAACTCGCCAATTGATTGATAAATTATTGCTTGAACGTCTAGCGCTGGCAGCAATTGCACGGGTGACTAGTGCTTCTGAGCGTTGGTTGCAAATGTACGTGAATCAGAATTTCTACCAGGCGGATGGATATATTACCTGCAGTGTAAGTGTTCACTATACGTTGTCGTAGTTCCAGAGAATAGGCTCTCATCTCTTTGGCTGATTGATTGATGGGTTCCCTCTATTGTGTATTGTGCTTAACTGTTTCGCAAACTGCTGTATGAAGTAAACGCTGGGGAATGACTATGAATAAATCTTCTGGCTGGTTGAGCAGCGCTGTTGGGTAGCGCTGGCAGGAGGACATGAAGCAGACTTAGATCACAGAGCTAGCGTGGTGAATAAAACCCCATTTTTGTTAGTTATGATGGCATTTTAAAGATAAGTACTCATGAAATTGCTGCCAATAATTCTTGAAATGCCTTATGAGTAGAGATTTCAGCGATCTACCCTTGAGCTTCTATATTTCAATTTTTCACATATAGGCATTTTAGGGGAGGCATGATAAAATCCCTGAAATGCTTGATGCATCTTGATGCACCGCAAATAATGGGCATCAATCATGAGCTTACTTAGATCTCAGAATGGGATCTAAGTATTAGTTATACTTTAAAAATACTTACAAGATATCTCATTAGCCCAAAAGCTCAAGCTATGTCTGAATACAAGGTCAAAGTTATTCGTGCAGCCTTTAAAGAGATTCAAAAGCTCACTCATGAATATTTTGAAGATGTAGCTAAAATTATTAAAAACTTTGTTAACGGTGATTTGGGCGATCATCGAAAACTTTCAGGCTACATGGACTTATGGCGAACCAAAAGAAACGAGACAAGAGTCATTTGGGCAAAAATCGATACAAATACATTGCTCGTAATTAAAGCGGGCAAGCGTAAAGATGTTTATAAAAACATATCAGAAGATAGAAGCAGAAGTAATCCTCTGGAATTGTACAGTTTACTTGGTATAGAAAAAGAAAGAATAAATGACATCCCCTGTTATGAGTGGTCAGATCGAAAAACAACCTCGTGGCATCAATTCGTCTATGGTGGTTATCTTCATTCGCCAGTTTTGACAGAAGAGCAACGAAAAATTTTTATTAAATTAAATAATTCATCCCAAGATTTCTCAAATATGAGTACTATCACAAGCTTACTATTGCAAAGTTCACCGGGAACAGGAAAAACAATCTGTGCAGCACTTTTGGCTAGTGAACTATACAAAATACATAATTGGAGTGTTACTCTAATATTACCCCGATTATTATGTAATGAAGTCAAAGAATTTAGTAGTGTAAAAGAGATAAATCAACAACACAATAATGGTTTCTTTGTTGGAACATTTGAAGAATGGCTCGAAAGTGTAAATCCAGATATTCATTCTCAACTTGCATCTTTAGCCGAAGAAAAAATAGCAATGGAAATCGAAGCCAGAAGAATTCATTTAATTGGCAAGGACGAAAAATTACCTGAGAATTATTTGAGCTTGTACAAGAGCTTTGTTTATAAGAAAGATAAAAATGCTATATCTAGTCTTGAAAAACACCCCATTTATAAGGAGAACTCTCGAGTTATTAATCAGTTAATTAAGATTAAAGACCAATGGAAGAGAAGGCTCAATAGTAAAATAGTCTGGCTAGATGCGTTAGAAATAGTGACAAAGCAATTATCACCTCAAAACCTTACTACAAGTTTGACCAGTATTTTTATTTTTGATGAAGCTCAAGACTATCTTCTTGATGAGCTAAATTTAGTTGTAGACATGCTAAGTAGATGGCAAAAAGAGCATAACCACCCAAGTATTATCTGGTTGTTGGGAGATATGAATCAACGAATTCAGCCAGTTAATTTTGATTGGGGCGATTTACATCTAAGTAAAAGATATACTCTCAAATATAATTACCGTAACACAGAAAATATTCTTGAATTCGCCAATATTTTTCATGCAATTTCAAGAGAAATAAACGCTGGAAGTAGAAAATTGCCAGAACCTAGTAATCCTAGCGATGCCTTTGAAAAAGGAGAACCTGTAAAAATATTGGAGATATCTTCAATTAATGACGCATCATCATTTTTGATAAAGTTAAGCGAGAATATTAGATATTCATTGGATGGATCTGAACGATCTTTGCTGAGCAAGCTTTGTAGTCAAATCAGTATCATTTATGCGCATCCAGAAAGAATTCCGAACAATCGTAGAAATCTAAAAGGACTTAATTTTTTAGATGTATACCAATCTAAAGGACGAGAATTTGATGCTTGTGTTGCTTTTTGTGTTTTTCGAGGAGAAGGAAAGCCAAGCTTCCAAGAATCAAACAATTGGTATACAATTTTCACTCGCCCTAGGCATAGACTACTAATAATAGCTACATCTGATGAGATTGAGAGAATTGGGAGGGACAAATTTCAAAAATGTGATTTCTTTGATACTTCAAATTCACCCCTAGAGATTTTAGTAAGCTGGATTGCAGAATGGTCTAATTCGGAACACCTGTTCAAAGATAAGGATGCGATATTAAATCAGATATATCAGGGAATAAATTCTCATCCAGTACAAATATATTGGGATACATACGCAGCTTTGCGCTTGACCAGAATTGATGATGTTCAAATAACTAAAATCGAATCCAACCTGATTAAAAACTTAAGTAGCCAAGGGCAAAGCATTTTACAAAATGAGTTTTTACAAACAGAATCAATTCTTAGTGTAATAGACCAGATACCCTTGAGGTGCTTGATTTTGAGATGCTTGAACCGCTCTTGGGATGCCGTGGATGAAGCATCTAAAATTCAGGATTTAATGCCTCAAGAATATAATCGGATTGTAAATGCTATAGCTAATGATCTTGAAAATAAGGGATTGCTTTACGAAGCAACAAGAGTAAGAGTTAAAACTGGTGTTCCTTTCCCTAATGAATTTCCTTTCAGCGAGTCCTTCCCTGATAATACTAAATCAATCGTTTCTAATCTATGCAAGTTAGGCATCAATAAAATTAACCGTGAGGTAAAACTATGAATCTGGGCTATCGAACTGATTTGGATACAGCAAAAGATCTTGAATTATTATGTTCTACTGTAAATGAAGCAATAGAAAGAGCAACTAAGATTTTAGAAAAAGCTAAAGAGATTGATGAAGTCAATGCGCTTATAAACCGAATTCAAATCGCACAGCAAGAGCTAGAAGCCACTAGGATGTCACTCCTAGAAATTAAAGATGAAGCTGCTGATACATTAAAGCAAACTCAGGCATTATTAGTGGAACTACATCATCTAAGAAACCTGCCCACACAGCTAGATCAACTTGGTATAAATAAGAGTGTTTTGGTCGATCTTCAGTTAATTCTTAATGAAATTCGTCAAGCGAATGAGTCTTCCAAAAAAACACTCAGGAGTATTCATGAACAAGGTAGTCAGGATGTATCGAATCTGTATCAAGGCGTTAACAATTTTATCTCTCAGTCTAAAGAAGAATTTCAGCACTTGTTTGACGATAGGAGAACTTCTCTTGAAAGCTATTCAGATCAACTTAGAATGCACATTATTGAATCTGAAGAATCAATTGGTAAGTTAATTAAAGAAGGAGTAAGCAATTTAGAGAGATTAATATCTGAAGAGAGAACATTATCAGCAAGGAATACAGACTTATCTCAAGAAGCCAATAACAGTTCCATTCACATTAGTCAATTGATAGCAGACTATGAGCAAAAAGTTATCGATGCAAAAAATATTTTGTTCAAACTAAATTCTGTTTTAAGAGAGATTGGTGGAGTCGAAAAATTTGACAAACAGTTGGATGAGGCAATAGCAATTCGTGTTCAGTTGAAAGAGGCAAAGCAAGAAATGGCGGCTGTTCGTAGTCTTGAAAAATATTTACAAAATTTTCAGAAATATCGTAACCATAATCAACTCAGACAATTTTTATGGAAGGAACTGGGATTCGCTGGGCTGATTATTTATTTCCTCAGCTTGATTACTCCAAAAGGCAGAAATTAAAGTTAGACTTAAAATAAAGTATAACACTGCGTTGGAGCCGACTAAGCAAAAGCGATCTTCAAAAGCCAAAGCTTGACTACGGCGGCTCAACTTTACCGTTATGCCGCAAGTCCTCGGTGGAGGCGGTAGCCGAAAGCTAATCTGCCATTTTTTGGAATTAAGAAAGCTTGAGATTGTTGATGAGACGGTGTTTTGAGATTGATGATAGGGCGATCGGCTATGCTAGAAAGCATGGTTAAGCAATCAGCCTGGAGTTTTCCCTATGCCTCAAGCCTTGAAAGCAATTTACCGTAACGGTACATTTATCCTCCAAACAGCTTTTGAATTGCCTGAAGGGACTGAGGTTGAGTTGCTGATTCAGTCTCCTCAAGTTGTGTCACCACCAATTGTTGATGTAGAAACTAAGCGGCAGTTTTTGAAATCGCTGATTGAGCGAATGCAGCAAAACCCAATTCCAATGAACGCTCCTCGATTCACACGGGATATGCTGCATGAACGCCGTTGATACTAATATTTTGATTTATGTCAATGATCCTCGTGATCCAGTTAAGCAAGGTGTAGCAATTGCTCTTGTATCTGCTCTGACAGAAGGTGTTTTGTTATGGCAAGTTGCTTGTGAATATTTAGCGGCTAGTCGCAAACTGGAATCGTTGGGATACAACAGAGCGCAAGCCTATCAGTACATTCGTGACTTACAACAGGTCTGGTACACAGCACTTCCAACATGGAGTGTGATTGATCGTGCGGAGAATTTGATGAGCCATTTTAATCTATCTCATTGGGATTCAATGATCATTGCTGCTTGTTTAGAAGCAGATACTCACACGCTCTACACGGAAGATCTTGGATACTCAAGTATTGATGGGCTGAAAATTGTCAATCCATTTAAAGTTCCTTGAAGGTGTACGGCATAACAACCCCCTTGCAGCGGACGGAATAAAGATCTGGGTGGTGCTGCAAAAGTTACTTACCGCCGCTGAAGGGGAACGTTATACGCTTCTCAGAAGTCCGACCCCTTGTCGCTCAATCACGCGCTCGCGGGGAGCACGCAATGCTAGCCTTTGAGGTAACCGTGAACGGCAAACGCCGATACGTGGCGGGTCATGTAGATGCGCAATCGGTGCAGCTAATGCTCTGGGGAGGCGATCGCTTCGTACCAGTCGCAAGTCTCAATACTTTCGTCGCTATTCCGAACGATAGTCCTGGTGGCCTCGCGACCCTCTCGTACGAACCTGAGCGCATGGCGATCGGCGATGAATTGAGAATACGCATAGTCGATGTGGAAGCGCCTGATGTGCCGGTGAAACGGAGCGACGGCGAGGGTAACTATCAAATCGAGTTCGGCGTGTCGGAGTAAGCGGTCCCTCCATGCCCGCGTATAACAAGCAGTTGCAGCGGACGGTGACAAGGTATCGCGGGCGCGCCGCCGCTGAACTGCGGCGTTGGGCCGCTTTGTGTTATCTGTGGGGACAGTAACCGAAAGACTGTCTGTTGGGTGCGGGATGTTCAGTTGGTCATATAGATTGGGTTCTATAAGTTAAGACAGTCGATGAACCAACTAAAGCAGTGCTGCAAGAATTCGGTACGTTACCAAACCTGAAATTATCAGAGAGGCAAAGATTGCCTGAGTGTTCTGCAATTTACTTTGCGATCGCTCGTGATCAAGTTCTTTATGTTGGATTAGCAACAAATCTACGAAGTCGTTGGCAAAACCATCATCGTTTGCCACAGCTTGAAGCAGTCAATAAACGATGCGAAGTCAAGTTATTTTGGCTTGGTTGCGCTCAGAATCAGCTTAATGATCTTGAGCGGCAGTACATTGAGTATTACTGCCCGACCTTAAACCAAACAAAAGTACCAGAGCGACAGATAGTTCCTAGCTTTCAGATGCTCACGCTGTCGCTGAAGAAATTGAACGAACGAGTACTTGGTTTTGGGGTATGTCCAGCCAGTGACAAACACCTGAAAACACTGATCCTAGGTTACTTGGCTGATTACAGAGAGATACGACTTGCAACAACCACTCTTCGTAAGACCTTACAGGCGATTACAAGAAAGCCAAATAGTCTATTTAGATGGACAGAGGTTGTTCGACGCAGAGATGGTGCTCATTGGTGGACAAGATGTAACGGCATCGAAATTCGGCTAATTCCCTGGTTTGAAGAACGCATTATGCACAATCCCAGTATGTATGAAGTTATGGCAGAGAAACGCTTTGGTGCATGGACTTCAATTCCTATGCCTGAGTACGAAGCTATGCGACAAGAAGTGAGAGCCATGTCCTTTACTGAGAGACTAGAATTGGCTCGCAGTTCGGGAATTGGTCAAAAATTATTTCCCTTAGAGTGTGGCGCACAATTTTTTACTGTTAGTGGGGTGGAAATCCTTTGTTTAACTGACCATCAGCTACAAACTTTGCTATCGAAGCATTCGCATTTACAAGAGCAGTATCCTACAGTATGTGCTATCGATAGTGATCCAGTACCAATGCTGGGGTTCTAATCCAATACTCTTGCTAGTTGCAGCAGCCCAACACTTCATGGCAGCGGACGGACGAAGCCGCTTGTGGTGTTGCCAAGGTTGTCTGCCGCCGCTGCATTTTGCCGTTAGCTGGCTTCGATTTTGGGCTGGGGGGTACAGAAAGGCTATCTGCTGGTATTTACCTGCGCTGGTTCTTGCAGTTTCGGTATAACCAAGGTATAACTGAAGAGTAGGAATTTCAGTTAAGATCGCTATGAAAACTGCAATTTCCCTTCCAGATTCAGTTTTTGATGAGGCGGAAGCACTGGCCCAACAGTTGGGATTGTCACGCAGCGAGCTTTACACGAAAGCGTTGCAAGCATATTTGAAAAAGTACAACCGTAATCAAATCTTGCACAAGCTGAACCAAGTTTACTCCCAAGAGTCTTCTGAACTAGATCCTACGATAGCAAAGATGCAATATATGTCTCTCCCACGTGAGGATTGGTAATGTATCGGGGGGAAATTTGGTGGGCGAATTTACCTGATCCAGTAGGTTCAGAGCCTGGATACCGCCGTCCCGTTTTAGTCGTTCAAGATGATACCTTTACTCAAAGCCGTATCAATACAGTCATCGTTGTCATTATCACTTCAAATATTCAGTTGGCAGAAGCTCCAGGCAATGTATTGTTACCGCAAGGAGCAACAGGCTTGTCTAGAGATTCAGTCGCTAATGTATCTCAAATTCTCACAGTCGATAAAACATTCTTGGTTGAATGTATTGGTTCCCTACCAAGCGGCTTGCAGGAGGAGATAGATGATGGACTACGAACAATCTTGTATCTGTAGCAACGCCAGCTAACAAGTCGCTGCACCGGAACGCTGCAAGTTGGTCGGTTGAGTATTCAAGGCCATCTGCGTCCGGTGAGCGGGAACGTTAGGCCCCACAGAATGAACAGTGCGGTGCGCCAATGCCTTCAAACAGCCGTCTGGCTCGCTTTGACTTGTGGCGCGGTTGTCGTCGGAAGTGCACTCGCGACTGACTCGATCATTCAGGCCCCAAACGTCGTTCCAATTTCGGCATCGCTGGTCACTTCAGGTCAACCTACACGGGAGGCATTATCAAAGTTGTCGACGCAAGGCTTCGGTGCAGTCATTTACCTGGCACCACCTACGGTTCATGACGCAGTCGCCGGCGAGGCAGAGATTATCCGCAGCCAAGGCCTGGATTTCGTCAACATCCCGATTCCGTTCGGCAAGCCAACCGAGGCCGATTGCGAATCATTCGTCACGGCGATGAACAAAATCCGTGACCGAAAGGTACTGGTTCACTGCCAAGTCAACATGCGCGCGTCAAGCATGACATTCCTGTATCGCGTGATCGTAGACCACGAAGCGCCAGACCAAGCCTACCAAGCAGTTGCCAAGGTCTGGTCCCCGGAGGGCCCTTGGAAGAAACTGCTCGTTACCGAGCTGCGAAAAGCTGGAATTGACTTCGAACCCTATTAGAATGTGGCCTAACCCGCGGCTCAACCGGACGCGCTCCAGTCGGCTTCGCCTCCTTGCGCGCGCCGGTTAGCCGCAACGTTAGGCATACAAATCTCCCTCTTGCCAAGGATGATGTATTGGGTCATCAGACAGAAGCGTTAAGCTAATTAAACTGCTAATGTTTATCAGCCATGAGTCATGGGTTCATTCTTCCACCTGGCTACACAATTCGTTCAGCCAACAACCAAGTAGATAGGTGGGCGGTTTATAGATTGCTGGTTTTGGAGCGTGAGGAGGAGCCTTCCTATGCCAAATTAGTAATGGTCTTACTACATCCTTATACTCTCGGTTTTCTTATTCTGTTAGGTCTTACTTTCCTGTTTGTAGCTTTTATATTTCCAATAAATCATTGGTTTTATATACTTATTTTTTTCGTCTTGTTCTTTTTAGGATGGGTTGGTTTCTTTCAATTTGGTTTTATATACGATCTATTCTCAGAAAACGAAAGAATACTTGTCATTGCACTATACCAGGAACAGGTAGTAGGTTCTGCATTGATAGCTTCTCGGGAAGATTATTCAGCTCTGTTAGGAGTGTATGTTACTCCTAGTCATCGTTATAGAGGCGTAGGTAGTAATTTAATTCAGAATATTTTGCAAAGAGGCTTACTTCCAATGTACGTTAATGCACCAATTAGCTTGCAGCAGTTCTATGCTCGTTTGGGCTTCATTAGAACTAATGTAAAAACAGGTTACAACATGGTTATACAGGCTTTGAACTAACTAAAATCTACTTGACATAAATGTATGCCTAACACCGCGTGGCAGCGGACGGAAGAAAGCTACTGGTGCTGAGTTCGAGTTTGTCTGCCGCCGCTGCACTTCACCGTTAGGTCGCTTCATCTAGCTGGTAAGACAGTACACAAAGTCCTCTATCTGAGTTCTGCGTTTTAGTGATTAGCTGTGATGGTTGGGTTGAGAATCATCAAGGGATCTGGGATATTGCGATAATTCATAGTACAATCGATCCAATTTAGCCAATATGTCTGATTCAGAGTAAACTAGCTCCTTGAGTCGTTTCAGTAGTTGTAGCTTGTGCTTTTAACAGATATCCCGAACCAGCAGCCTGGATTATTTGCAATAAGGTATTCCAATCGAGACTTTACTCAAAAGGAAGCTTGGGGCAAGAATTGTTTCAACACTTCGTTTCCAGCTTCTCTCTGTTCTTACCTGTACAATAAAAATCTTGACAACATCTATATTAAGCTCAACTCAAATCTAGAGATTGAGCATTCAAGTATTAGCACAGATTCTTTTTACAGAATTAACCCAGACTCAGAAAATGTTTTTTATGCTTTTGAAACTCAATTTACTCCGTACCAGAGATATTTGATTGGTGCCCTTCCGAGAGCAGATTTAGTTACTCAACAAAGAGACACTGGAGTTTGCCTCCAGGCAATTGAAGTAAAATTAACAGCTTTGCCGGACAACTCAACGTGTGATTTCCTAGATGAAAGCCTTTATGGATGTGAAATAGTCGTCAGACCTGATACTATTGCCTATTTAGCTTGTAGTATTGCTGAACATTTTGTACAGAACATCAATTTACTACAAAATCTGATTGTAGGGAACTTTGAAGAAATCAATGATTGGACAGAACCTCTAGAAGTAATACCCCATCTCGCCAATATGTTTGACTCTATTAAAGCGATCATATTGACAATGCTGGAAGAGCAGAAACCTTCCATAATGCAGCCTATATGGAAAACCATAGGTAAATCTCCCAAGCTTGCAGATAACTGCTTAGATGTGTTTGTTTGGAGCAATCTTGCTTTTATAAAACTAATCCTAGACTCAAGTAGATTGGATAGCAAACCGACTCAAACAATAACTATTGGTAGACATATTCGTGCTGTTGTTTGGCTCTTTAAAATGATTCATGATTTTAGCCTGCAATCTCAGTTTAATTATGGAAGAATTGTTGACATTGCGTACAACACAAAGAATGATAAAGCTTTTTCGGTTAGTGGAAGATTTACAAATTCCTATATGAGATCAGAAGTATTAAGAATGCCAAGAATTCAGAAGAACGAAATCAAAGAAATTATTTTAGGTGGAGGTCAAAATTTGTTGAGTCCAGAGAGAAGGTTTGATGCCATAATCTATAACTCTTCTGATTTGTTCGACTAGTAGAACGTATAGCTTATGACTTCTAAAGTTGGATCTTTAAGAATGAGAACAGTAGATCTATTTTCTGGTTGCGGAGGAATGTCGCTCGGATTTCAAAATGCTGGGTTTGATATAATAGCCGCTTTTGACTCCTGGTTGCCAGCAATTGAAGTGTATGAAGATAATTTTCAGCATCCTATTTTCAAGAAAGATCTTTCAGAGAAAGAAGCATATATAGCCATTGCCAAATTCAATCCAGAAATTATCATTGGTGGTCCTCCATGTCAGGATTTCTCAAGCGCAGGCAAAAGAGATGAAGGTCTTGGCAGAGCAGACTTAACCCTAGATTTTGCAAACATTATTTCTCACGTCAAGCCTTCTTGGTTTGTCATGGAAAATGTAGAGAGGATTGCGAAAAGCCGCATCTTAGAGACGGTTTTAAAAAAATTAAGAGAAAATGGATATGGTTTAACCTCTTCAATTTTAAATGCGAGTTATTGCGGGGTTCCACAAGCTAGAAAAAGATACTTTTTAATTGGTCAACTTGGTGGCAAGGATGATTTTTTAAGTTTTTATTTAGCGAAGAATCAGTCAAATAAGCCTATGACTGTATTTGATTACCTGGGTGAAAATTTAGGTCTTGAGTATTTTTATCGTCATCCTAGAAGCTATAAAAGAAGAGCAGTTTTTAGTATTCATGAACCTAGTCCAACTATTCGAGGTGTAAATCGTCCTATTCCTAAAACATACAAAAAGCATGAAGGAGATGCTTGTGAAATCAATGAAGACTTACGACCTTTAACTACAATTGAACGAAGCTATATTCAGACATTTCCTAATTCGTTCAAGTTCAAGGGTAATAAATCAGACTTAGAGCAAATGATTGGCAATGCTGTTCCGGTCAAACTTGCTGAGTACGTCGCCTCTTGTATTCTTGAATATACCGAGGATTGTTCTAAAGGCACTATATATTCTCCGCCTGAGTTACAGCTAAAATTATTTGAGCGGGCGTGTAGTTACAGCGGAAATGTTTAGTAATTGAAAAGCCCCTGAAGGTATACGATAACTGTTCTAAGATGAAAGTTGAGTATAGCCAGCAACCTAACACTGCGTTGGTGCGGACGGTACAGAGGTTATCTGTGAGAGTTCGAGATGATCTGCCGCCGCACAACTTCACCGTTAGCCTGTTTTACACAAAGAGAGATACTTATGAAATCAAAAGATGCGAACAAAAAGGTATCCGTTAAGAAAGCCTCACTTGACCATGTGCTTAGGAAAAATGAGAAAATTAAAGAAACTGTCAAAAAAGCTGCGAGTGAACTTACATCAGTAAATAAAGTTCTTAAGCAAGAAGAAATACCTGTTCAGGTTATTAAACAGGCCGTCACTCAAAATGAAGACGTTGAACATAGGATTGCGAAAGCAGCAACCGATTTGAAACTAGTTAACGCCAAACTTTCCAAAGAATTGGCTGATCGAATAGTTATCGAAGCTGAACTTGCTGATACGAAGACTGACTTGGCCGAAGTGCGCGATGATTTATCAAAATCCCAAATCAAAGAAGAAGAAGCACAGAAACTTGCACTTCAAGATGCCCTCACTGGCCTTCCAAACCGTGTGTTATTTGAACAGGGTCTCGACCACAGCTTGATTCAAGCAAAAAGACGCGGATGGGGACTCGCTGTCCTATTTATTGATATCGATAAATTCAAGAATATTAACGACTCCTATGGTCATGATGCGGGAGACCAGGTGCTGTTGATGGTGGCAAACCGTTTACAATCTTCTGTACGCAATGAAGATATGGTCAGCCGGTGGGGAGGTGACGAGTTTGTTTGCCTATTGTTAGAAGTCAAGCAAGAAGCTGACGTGACTCGCCTAGCAGAGAAAATGATAGATTGGCTTGCTGAACCCTACGAGTTTAATGGAATAGTTTTTTCTATAAAAGCAAGTATTGGTATTGCAATATATCCTACAGATGGAGAAACGGCAAACATTCTTTTCAAAAATGCTGATACAGCAATGTATAAAGCAAAGAGAACAGAAAACCGAGTTGTAATATTTCGAGAATCTAATGAGCAAAAACCGGGCTAACATCGCGTGCACTGGATTTGGCTTACGCCTTCTTCTCATGGGTAGTTTCTTTGTTTAGTTTCGTCCGTTGGCGAAGTTGCTTCTGGGTTCGCCAAACCAGTAACGCTCGCCGTTATGCTGCTCATTCTGAAGTTGAAGGAATACTAGAAACACAACGGTTGACTGATTGGCATCCTTTGCTACAGCACATAAATTGCTGCACTGTTAACCCTGAACTAGAAGGATGAAAAACATGTCGGTGATGTCTGAAGCACTTGAGAGAATCAGTTCGTACTGTAATATCGAAAGAACAGGTCGAAGTAGGGAAGAAGTCGAAAGGAAACTCAGCTTTTTCCCGTTTCAGCTTGCTGATGAAGCGTATGAGTATTATCAATGGGCAGGTGCACCAACGGGTGATCGCCAGCCTGAAGGCTGGGATGGTTCTTATAACAAGAATTCAACATATCATTTTTCACTTAAACGTTATTTACCAACTAAATTAATTCACTTTCTATCCATTGAGGAAGCCGAACAATACCGTTTTCATGATTATGATCCGGCATATTTCCCATTCGTGTCTTATGAAAACGGCATGTTATATATTGTTGGTTCAGAAACTCAGACTGCAACCTCACCTGTGATGCAAGGAGAAGATAAGTGTAGGTTGTGGTTTCCCAGTTTGACCAATATGATGTTGGCAATTGCAGAGTCCCTAGAAACCATCGGAGGTTTATTTCCACCTTCTATTCCTCGTCATGATCCTCGTTATGAAGATGCCGATGCCTATATTGATGAAGATGAGGAACGCGAGCAATGGAAAACATTAGTAGCAATTACTGAGAAGTATGGTTCTCCCCATGGAATTATCGTAACCAACTAGTTCTAATGTATTGCGGCAGCATAACAATTGCGATGCAGCGGATTATAGAAAACCACTGGTGTTGAGTTTAAGGTTATTGCAACCGCTGATCGCAACCGTTATGTGCCAAATCAGGCTGTGATGATCAATAGAGGAAGTAGAAATGGATGGTAAGTGTCTTTGCGGTTCAATAACCATCAGAACGCCAGATAAAACCAGCATAGATGCCTGTCATTGCGGAATGTGTCGGCGATGGGGAGGTAGTCCAGCGTTAGGTGTATCTTGCGGATCAGATGTACAGATAGATGGCTTTGAGAAACTAAAAGTGTATAAGTCCTCAGAATGGGCTGAAAGAGCTTTTTGTGGTGAATGCGGTACGCATATGTTCTACAAGTTGTCGGCTACCAATGAATATTTTGTTCCAGCAGGTCTTTTTCAAAATGACATTGAGTTTGAGTTCAAGGAGCAAATCTTTATAGACATGAAACCTAGTTACTATGAATTTGCCAATCAAACCTTGAATTTGACAGAAGCAGAAGTATTCGCCAAATTTGCCTCAAGTGAAAATATTGAAGGCACATAACACGGCGTTGGAGCGGACAATTGGGAGATCTCGGTGCTGAGTTTGAGTTGGTTGATTGCCGCTCAACTTAGCGTTGGGCGATCGCTCGCGGGGCTCGCCTGCTCGCCCAATGGGGCGCGAGACTTCATCGAGTTTGTTATACCTCCAATCTTCAGCTCGCAATCTGCCCAACTACTCGATGAAGCAGAATCCTTCGGATTCCGTTGCACTTCACTCCTTGGTCGTCCGATGCTTCCGCATCGTTCAAGTCGGAGTTCCGCTTATCTCGCGCCCCATTAGAGGATGTTTTAAAAGGGTAGGCTTTAGCCTCAAATACAACTCAGAGGCGCGATCGCAAACCCTGGAACCCTGATTCTCTCGTATTAGCTTCTAGGTAGCTAGGGTGGTGAAACACACCCTGAAAGACTTTTAAAACATCGCAAAGCAAGATACCCTACACCCCTTGCTGATTCCCTGGCTTGGGCTTAAAATGTAAAAAACGTAAGACGCTATTGACAGTTTCAAAATGATTTGCCATTATGAGGTGTAGGGAAGGGCAAGTAAACATGAACAAAAGTTTTAAGCAAATCCCGATGTCCGAATTAAGAGTCAAGCTGCCAAAACTTAGGCGGCAAGTTCAGTCGGGTAACTTGCGGATTGTATGTACTCACTATGGTGAAGTTGCAGCCTTTTTGCTTCCACTTCAAGATATTGATGCTCTCAATTCAGAAGAGGGTGAGCCTAGTATTCAGAACAGTGAAGAGATTCCTCTCACTGAGTTTCGTGATCAGCTAACCGAATCCTGGGAGAGGCTTTTGGGTGGAATAGATTGTATCTATCTGACGTTTCATAAAAGGCGGGTTGTGGCATTTGTATCGCCTCGCTTCACGCATTACCTTTCATTGCCACTGATTGGTGATGCAGATAAAGTTTTGTTTGTTCCTTCTGAGATTCAGGTCTAGTTATTGCAGCACGAGGAGTTAATTGAAGTGTTAAAGTTTACGTATTTTGATTCTCAAATTAAGACCATACTTTCTGACAGAAGTACATTCTGTGATCTGGCAGTAGAGCAGGAACTTGCGCCTGTTCTAGAAGTTCTCAGGCAGACTGGTGAAGTTGAAGGGGCTTGTTGTGGTGTCAAGCCTGGAGTCTCGGGATTAGTTTATGAACTCAGGGGAAGAACTTTCCAACTTACCT